>VFKU01000387.1 GCA_009885415.1 Rhodothermota bacterium | reverse complement strand
TGGCCGGCGACCAACGCGCCGACGCTATTGGACGGCAACTGGCACCAGGTGACGTGCGTGCGCCGGTGGTCGAGCGTGTCATCGGCGGACCTTGAACTGTGGGTCAACGGCACGTTGATCGCCACCGAGACTTCCAACCTGCGCACAAACATGTGGACGGAATACTGGAGCGATTGGAGCGGCTTCCCCAGCGGCCAAGGCGGCTGGTTCTGGGGTGCGGAAAAACAAGCCGCCATCGGCATCCTGCCTCAGTACGAGGATTACAAAGGACTCGTCGACGAAATCCGCTTCTGGTCGCGCGCAAAGACCTCACAGGAACTCGAGGAGGACTGGGACGCGCCAGTGACCGGCTCGGAAACCGGCCTCATCGGCTGGTACACCTTCAGCGAAGGCGCGGGAACCTCGACCTGCAATGACCTCAATGCCGGCTCAGACTGCATCTCGCTCGTCCTCACCGACGCTGCGAACTGGTCAATCGACGACGCACCGATCGGGGGCCCGCCCGGACCGGCCTTCGTCTACGTTGATTTCAACGCCGCGCCGGGCGGCGACGGAACACAAGCATTTCCATTCAACACCTTTAACGACGGCGTCAACGCAGCGCCTCCCGGGGCCATCGTAGTGATAGCGCCGGGAACCTCCACCGAGACGAGCGTCGTCGCGAAACCGCTCACGCTAGTAAATGGAAATGCCGCAGCCGGTCCCGTGCGCATCGTGGTGCCAACCTTGCGTTCTCTCCCCGCCCTTCAAGCGAGCACGGGATTCATCACGACACCGTAACGCGTCTGAAAGTACCTCGCGGCGAAATCAGCGACCTCCTGTCCGCCGTATCCGCACACAAAAGAGCCGCGGGAGTCTCCCTCGAGGGAAACTCCCGCGGCGTAGAAACTACTCTCGGTGAATTACTCGGCGCGCGCGAGCGGGCAACCCAACTCGTTCGCGTCTTCGAGGCTGTCGGCATCGCCGGCCTGGACCATCGCGATGACTTCGGCCACGGTGTAGGGGTAGAACACGCCGGAACTCGACGCACTCAACAGTGCGGCCGCGCCGTGACGCGCCAGACGGTTCACGCCGCCACCCCTGCGTTGCAGCGCTTGCAGCAAAGTGATGCTCGGGTTGAAGAGGTTCACGCCGAAGACCGAGTCGAAGTCCTGATTCTGCGTGTAGCCTTCCCAGTTGCCGAAGTGTTGCGACTGTTTCCAGTAGCCGGGCGTGCAGCCTTCGCCGCCGACTTCCTCTTCGCCGCAGCAGTAGGTCATGTCGACGATGCCGAGCTCGGAGCCGCGGCTGTAGCTGATTTCGATGCGCGAGTGGCACGCCGTCCAGCCGGTCTGAATCGTCACGCAGCCGTCGTTGTAGTTCAGTTGACCAGTGACCGTGCCGCCGACCTGCGCGCCGTTCGCGTCAAACGCGCGAATCGTGTACGTCCCGGTCTGGCCTTCGCCGCCGTCTTCTGCGCGGTGCGCCGCGATCGTGAGCTGCGTCAAGGTGCAACAGCCGTCCTGAAGCAGAATCTGGCGCGTCAGCGGTTCCGTCGTCGACGCCAGCGGACTGACCTGCGGCATCCACACGACGCCGTCCGCGCAGTCCGGCCAAAGATTGAAACCAAAACCGTTGAACCAGTCCGACTGTACGAACCCGACAAAGTTGTTGTTCGACCCGAAATTGAGATTTCCCACCACACCGACGTTCTGGTCGGTCACGATGTTCGGAAAGGTCTCCGTCGTGCACTGCACTTGCGCGGAGGCCAAGCCGGCCATTCCCGCCAGCACCAGCACCGCCACCATCACCATTCGCTTGCTGATCATTTGCCGCATCTCCTCTGTTGAACGAAAGACTAGAGCACCGTTTTACCCGGGTCCTGGTGACCTCGGGCAATTCGGGAGAGAAGTGCAAGATGCGCGCCATCGCCGAGAGGAAGCGAGAAGTCCCTATAAATACTCAGCTTGCGACAGGTGGGCCCTAAATGGCCCTCTGAAAATCTAGGCCAGGCTTTGTCAGAATTGACCACGTGTTAACCATCGGCGACACCCGGCGCGGCGTCTGGGCGGGTCCCAAAACTTACTTCTGAAATGCCTATTTCTCGCCGTACCCGATCGCCTTCAGGCGCTCTTGCGTTTCCTCGTCCAAGATCATCGCGCCCCCGCCCAATTTCTTGCTGGGACGGTTCCGGTACTCGTCGAGTTTCGCCAGGAGCGAGGCCACAATCGCCGGCTGGTCCTCCGCGCGATCCACGGACTCCGCCGGATCGGCGCGGAGGTCGTAGAGTGCCGGCGGCGCGTCTGAGCGCCACACCAGCTTCCACGGCTCCGAGTACACGCCATACTCCGAATACGACCGCTCATAGGGACCCAGCGAATTTACGATCGGATATTTGCGCTGCTCGGAGGCAAGGTCCGTCCCTTCGACTGCCTCCGGCACGGGCACGCCCAGTTCGCGCATGACCGTCGGCGCCACGTCGGCCATGTGCACGACGCGCGATACGCGCTCACCCGCCGTCTGCCCCGGCCGCCGGATGATCAAAGGCACGTGGACCTCGGGCTCGTAGAGGCTCATCGCGTGGCCGAGCGTGCCGTGCTCGCCGAAGCCCTCGCCATGATCCGATGCGAACAGCACCACCGTATTGTCCAACATTCCGGCCGCATTCAATTTCGCGAATAGTTCTTTCAAGCGCGTGTCAAGACTGACAAGCGACGCGTCGTAGGCGTCCACCAGCGCTGCTTTCTCCTCGGCGGCCAGCGTCCGCTCGCGGCGGTTGATCGCATTCCAATCCGCTGTTTGCCGCGCGTAAGCCTCGGGGAATGCGTCCCGATAGGGCGGCGGCGGGAAGTAGGGCGCGTGGACGTCCATGTAATTCAGGAAGAGAAAAAATGGGCGCTCGCTCCGGCCGCGCATCCAGCGATAGGCCAGCGCATTCACCTCATGTGCAAAGAGGTAGTAGCGATCGTTCGAGTCCAGCATCCGCTGCACGCGCCATTTCTGCGGCAAGGGCAGCCGGATTGCCAGCGAAAGCCCCGCAGGACGCCACGCCGACCGGCTGCCGGTCGCATCGACATAGGTCTGAAAGCCCTGGTCCAAATTGAAAGCCCGCGACAAGTATGCCGAGTTAGCGCAGATGGCGGCCGTGTCGTAGCCGCGCGCGGCCATGAGCTCCGCGAGCGTTTCGGCGTCATCCGAAAGCGGCGATACTTTGGCTACGTCCGCCTGCAGCCCAAGGTCGCTCAGGCTCAGGCCCGTATCGCCGGTGGACAACGTTTCGAGCGCGCCGTGCGTCTCCGCGAAGAGCCCGGTAAAGAGCGTCGCGTGCGTCGGCAAGGTGTAGCTGGAAGATGCCTCCATCCTCTCGTACACCGTCGCGCCCTTCGCAAATTCATCGAGCCACGGCGTCGTCGCACGCGCGTATCCGTAGGCACCCACGTGATCGGCGCGGAGCGTGTCGAGAACGATGAATAACAGGTTTGGCCCCGGACGGCCCACCACCGGCCCGGCGGGCGCCGCGCCCACCAAATCCCGGCCCGGCAACGGCAACAGTATCGACGCGCCAATCGCCCCGGCCGACGCGATCACGCCGGCCATGGCGAACGCTGGACCTACACTCCGAAATTTTCCCCGCACTTCGAGCGCCGCAATCAGCAATACACCCAGTGCCGCGACACCAGTCGCGGCAAGCAGCACGGGTTCACGATGTCGCCACGCAATAATCAGCGCGATCGGCGTCCAGGCGGACAAGAGGCACACGGCGCCCGGCACGGAGGGCACTCGAGCACGCATCCGCGCCAAGGCAAACGCGACGCACGCCAGGCCCGCCATGACCACAAAACACACAAGTCCGACGCCAAACAATTCCCAGGCAAGAAGCGGCACGCGATCCAGACGAAGGTAGTATCCGTGTGTCGCCGAAAGACAAAGATCCACCGCCGCCGCTATCAGCGTGGCGACGGCGAAGGCTGCGTAAAATTCTCGAAGGTTGAATTTCAATGCGCGAACTCCATCTGGCTGTGGGCAGGAATCATGCCACACTTCGCTGGCCCGGACGCCTCACTTCAGCCGATCGGACGCGGAGACCGACGGGACCCGAAGCGCGCAGATCGCCACCGCGCACGCACCGGCGAATTCGGCCGCGCGGCCCAGGGGAAACATCGGCGCGCCAAAATCCAGCAGCACGTCCGTCGCGTGCAGCGACGCGACGCGAACGACCGCGATCCCGGCTAGAACAATCGCGGCATAGATCGCGCCGACCGTCGCGGGATCGAGTCTTTGGGCAGAGCGACGTACGAGCCATGCCAGAAGCAGCGCCGACAGCGTAATAGACGCCAACGCCACCCATTGCGCCGCGGTTCTCACTTCATACACGCCCAGAGATCGCGCCGTCACCTTGAAGAACTGACCTATGAGCAGCGGCAGGTCGAACCACGTGAATGCCCCGAGACCGGACATCCCGGCGCTCATGCCGATCCACGCGCGAAGGCCGGGTCTTTTCACCCTCAAACGCAAGGCCCTCACGCCCGCGATCGATGCACACAGGCAGGCAATCGCCACCGCCCACTCGGCGACCGTGCGTCTGGGGTTCACCAGATGCCATGCGCGATCCGCGACCTTCAACTCAAAGCATTCACCCCCGGTCAATTCATTGCACACCGCGCCGCTGAAATTCTCTGGAAATCGATAGATGCCCACCCTCCCCGCGGCGTCGCGGCTGGGACTTTCCTCGAATCGCGCGAGGTCCTCTGGTGCGCGTGCAATGGACCAAAAGCGCACCTCTGAAATCTCGCCTTTGAAATCCTCGTATTGGTCCAACGGGCCATCGATGGATTGTTTCTCCGCGCCCCAGACCCACCCGCGCTCCTTCTCCCGAAATCCCGGCCACCCGTCCCAGTATTTTCGCATGTCTGTCCGCACGCCACTCCGTTGCTTTGCGATTGGTTTACCGTCGATCCACAACTCAAGATCCGATCCCGCCACGCCCTCGGCCCATCGCCGCACGAGCGCGATGACATGCCAACGTCCGTCGAGCAGGCTCGGCGTGGTCTCCGCCGGATACGCCTGCACCGCCCAATGACTCCCCGAACCGGCGAAGGCCCCATCGCCAAACAGCCACCGCACCCGGCCGCCACCGTAAAACTGGATCGAGAAGGTGCCCGATCTAAAGTCCTCGTTGTTGTGGCCGTCGATGAGAAAGTTGCCGAGGAACCACCAGTCATCCCGGCTGTAGGGCGCGGGATCGCCATCGAACCAATTTTTCCGTTGCGCGGCGGAATCCTGCGGACTCACCGGCCCGACGGGAAAGGACTCGTCCAAGCGCATGCGCAATTCCAGCGTGAACTCACCCTTGCCGAAATCGGCGGGGATCTCCACCTGCCGGCCGTAGTCGACGGTGAAGGGCCCGTTCTCGCGAAACGTCACCCCAAACGCCGCCGCGGTGACAAAAAATGTCGCGGCGAACGCGAGTTGGACACGACTCCCGATCATGGCCGGATGCCTGACTCCTACGGCGCGAGCGCGCTTTGAAATTTTCTTCGCCGCGGCGCTCGAAGTGCTTGAGGCCGAAGCGCGATTCACGGTATTCTATCACTCTGAACACTTGTCAGCGCGAGGAGTCCGGGCATGGATCCGAGAGTCAATGACATCGTCGTGCGTTGCATGTGCGACATGGGCGAGCGATACGGTCTCGATCTCGGCGGCGGCCCCATGCGCGAAACGCTGCTCTTCGGTGAGTCCGGCCTGCTCGATTCCGTCGGCCTCGTCAGCCTTATCGTCGCGGTCGAACAGGAAATCGAAAATGATCTCGGCGTCAGCATCGTGCTCGCGGACGAGCGAGCGATGTCACAGAAGCACAGCCCCTTCCGCTCGATCGGCGCGCTCGCGGATTACGCCGCTTCCCTCGTAAGCGCCGAGCAGTAGCCCACGATGGCCGCCCCCATCACGCTCATCACCGGAACGCGCAAGGGCATCGGCGCGCACCTCGCCCGCCACTACGTTGCGCTCGGCCACCGCGTGCACGGGTGCAGTCGCAAAGCGCCGGAGTGGTCGCTCGACGGCTACACGCACCACGAGGCCGACGTCGGCGACGAGAAGGCCGTCCGCCAGATGTTCGCCGCGATCCGTAAGAGTGAAGGACGCCTCGATCATTTGATCAACAACGCCGGCGCCGCGGCGATGAACCATTTTATGTTGACACCGACGGCCACCGCCGAGAAACTGCTCCGCACGAATTTCCTGGGCACCTTTATTTGCAGCCGCGAGGCGGCCAAGCAGATGAAGGATCAGGGCTCCGGGCGCATTGTGAACTTCACGACGGTGGCCGTACCGCTTCGGCTCGCCGGGGAAGCAGCCTATGCCGCATCGAAAGCGGCGGTGGAGGAATTGTCGCGCGTGCTCGCGCGCGAGCTCGGCGAGTTCGGCATCACGGTCAACTCGATCGGCCCCACGCCGATCGACACCGATCTCATTCGCGGCATTCCCAAGGAAAAGATCGATCAGCTTCTCCAGCAGCAGGCACTCCACCGCATGGGCACCTTCGACGACGTCACCAACGTGATCGATTTCTTCCTCCGCCCCGAGAGCGCCTTCGTCACCGGCCAGACGATTTACCTCGGAGGCGTGTAATGCATACAGACTTCCTCCTGGAGGTCTTTCGCGCCAACCCGGACAAGCCCGCGGTCGTCTGGCGCGACAAACCCTACTCATATCAGTGGTTGCTCGAAACAACGGCGGCGGCCGAAGCCGCGCTTGTGGCGCAGGGCGTGCCACGGGGCGCGGTGGTCAGCATCGAAGCGGACTTCTCCCCCACTTCCGTCGCTATGCTGCTGGCCCTCATCGAGCGTTCGTGCGTCGCGGTGCCGCTGACCGACACGGTGCGCGAGAAGAAGAAGGAATTCCGCGAGATCGGCGAGATCGAAACAATCGTCACGATCGATGCGAACGACCAATGGCATTTCGAACACACGGGCGTTCAGGCCAAGCACGCCCACTTCGCCACTCTGCGCGAGCGCAATCATCCGGGCCTCATCCTCTATTCGTCCGGCTCGACCGGCGCCAGCAAGGCCGCCCTCCACGATCTCTCCTTCTTGCTCGACAAGTTCAAGGTGCAGCGCCAATCAAAATGCACGCTCACCTTTCTTCTCTTCGATCACATCGGCGGCATCAATACGCTGCTCTATACACTGTCGAACGCAGGCTGTGTCGTCACCGTCGAGGATCGCTCGGCCGAGTCGGTGTGCCGCGCGATCGATCGGCACAAGGTCGAAATCCTGCCGACCTCTCCGACCTTTTTGAATCTACTCCTGCTCAGCGAGGCTTACAAGAGACACGATCTTTCGAGCCTCGAACTGGTGACCTACGGCACCGAGGTCATGCCCGAGAGCACGCTGAAGCGGTTCTGCGCGCTCTTCCCGAACATCCGCACGCAACAGACCTACGGCCTCTCCGAAGTCGGCATTCTGCGCTCGAAATCGAAGTCTTCCGATTCGCTCTGGGTCAAGGTCGGCGGCGAGGACTACCAGACGCGCATTGCCGACGGTATGCTCGAAATCAAGGCAAAGTCCGCCATGCTCGGTTATCTCAATGCGCCGAGCCCCTTCACGGCGGACGGCTGGTTCATCACCGGCGACGCCGTTGAAGTGGACGGCGAATACATCCGCATTCTCGGGCGCAAGTCGGAGCTGATCAACGTCGGCGGCGCGAAAGTCTTCCCAGCCGAAGTGGAGAATGTCCTTCAGCAAATGGACGGCGTCGAGGACGTCGCGGTGACCGGCGAGCGGAACGCGATCACGGGCCACATGATCAAGGCGCGCGTGAAACTTACGACCAGCGAAACGCTGCCTGAGTTCCGCAAACGCATGAACGAGTTCTGCAAAGATCGCCTGGAACGATTCAAGATTCCGCAGAAAGTCGAACTCGTCGAAGAATCCATGCACGGATCGCGATTCAAGAAAATGCGCCGCGAAGGCCCCGCCGCATGATCGACGCGCCCTCAGGCGAAGCCGCTAATACCGCGAAACCGAAACTGCGCATCGTCGCCCTCGAAGACGCCGGCACGGACGCCGCCGCGGTCGTCGCCGATCTACACACGCGCCTGTTGCCCACGAGCCCCGCGGTGTTGCTCGGCGATCGCTTCCTGCGCGATCTCTATTACACCTTGTTGCCCTCGCACGGCCTCATCCGCGCGGCGGCGGCCTACGTGGACGGCACTCCCGCGGGGTTCATCGCCGTCACCGCGGACCCGAACGGTTTCATGGGCGCCGCGCTTCGCCGTTGGTGGTATCGCATCGGGTGGATGCTTTTGCTCTCGGTCGCGGAGCACCCCTTCACGCGAATCCCCGCGCTGTGGGAGGCGATCCAGATTATGACCTCGCGCAAGGGCGAGGGGCCCGCGCGGGGCACGGGCGAGTTCCTCTCGCTCGGCGTGTTGCCGGAATTCACCGATCCGAAGTTTGTGCAGCAATCCGGGCTGCGGATCGCACGCGAGCTTGTGGTGCGTGGCGTGGGCCTGCTCGCGGACGCCGGCTCGACGAAGGTGACTGCCGTGGTCGATGCGGACAATCTTCCTGCGCGCATGATGTACTTCGGCCTGGGCTGGAAACTCAACCGCTCGCAGGTGCCGGGCTGGCGCACGCCGTCGGTCGAGTTCGCGCAGGAAATCAAGAAGAGTTGAGCGCGGAAGTGGCGTCCCGTAGGGGATTCGAACCCCTGTTATCGCCGTGAAAGGGCGGCGTCCTAGGCCAGACTAGACGAACGGGACGTGGCGCGATCCGCTGTAGACGCCTGCGAAAGGCGTCGAGAGGAAGCGGGAAAATAGCATATTCCGCGCGTGAGCGTCAAAGATTTCGCGCGTCGCCGGATTCGCGCGCGCTTGTGTACACTCTGACGGCGCCGACCCATTCCAAGCCAGGAAGGACCCCTACATGCTTCGCTATTTGATGCTCGCGCTCCTGTGTTTCGTCTCGTCGTTGGCGGGTTCGCTCGTCACGGTGGCGGCCATGCGACCCGCGCCGCAACTGCCGCCCGCGCCCGCGGAAAAAGAATCGCTCCTTGTCGCCAAGGCCATCGTGCTTACCGACGATTCCGGCGCGGTACGGGTCCGGATTCAGGGCAATCCGGCCGCGACGGGGCCCGACGCGGGCTTGATCTTGTTCTACGACGGCGCGGGCGTGCCGCGGCTGCGCGCCGGGATCGATACGAAGGGCGGCCCGTACGTCACGCTGCAAAACACGGAGCTGCCGAACCCTGACCACAAGCGGATCACGCTGGCGGTCAGCGACGACACCGCGCGGGTGGACATCGGCCACGGCGAGCTCAGCGAGATCGTGCTCCAATCCGCGCCGCCAGGCGCGCCGCCGGCCTCGGTCGTCCGCGTGCTCGGGCGAAACGGTTCGGACGCGTCGCTTTTCACGGACCCCTTCGGTCATGCCACCCTCGAGGTGAAAGACCTCACCACCGCTTCCATTTTCCGCAAGCCGGAGACGAAACCGCTGCTGCCGGAGTGAACCCGCGCGCACGAAAGGACTTCTCCCTATGAGATCGGCTCTTGTTGCACTGGCGTTGGTGTGCGCGTTCCCGGTTGCGGGTGACGTGCCGGAGGAGGAGTCCTTCAAGGGCGTGACGGGCGTGATGGTGATCGTCGAGCGGCTGCACGAGGATGCTACGGCCATTGGCCTCGAGCGCGAGACGCTCGATGCCGTCGTGCGCGATGGCTTGCAGAAAGCGGGCGTCAAGATACTCTCGCCGGATGAGCGTGTTGCGGACGAGCGGCAGCCGTATCTGTACGTGAACTGCAACGTAATGCATGTAAACGACGCGGGTCTGGTCGCGTTCTCGATGGACATCGAGATGCACCAGCGCGTGACGCTGGCGAACGGCGACAAGACGCGCGCGCAGACCTGGGGAAAGTCGTATCTCGGCGTGCAGGGCCGCGAGCGCGCCGCGGCGCAGATCAGGCATGTGCTGGGCGGATATGTGACGCAGTTTGTCGAGGCCTTTGCGAAGGCGAATGGAAAGCCCGCGACCGCGCCGACGTCGGGCGAGTAGTATGCGACGGTTTGCGGAATAGGAAGAATGGGAAGTATGGGATTTATTCCGCGGCTGCTTGAGCTTTCGGGGTCACTGGCGTTGGGCTGACGAACCACCAGGCCCAGACGATGAAGATCACTTGCAGGACGATGCGGAACCAGAGGAGGCCGAGCGGGGCTTCGGGGAATCGATCGGCGTGTTGAATCATCCAGAAGTGCACGGTGAAGAAGACGATGAGGTGGGCGATGATGAACCAGGCGCCCCAGACGGAGAGGCCGGGCACGAGCAGCATGACGCCGGCGATGATTTCGGTCACGCCGCTCAATTGTACGAGGAAGGCGTGGGCGGGTAGATAGTCGGGCATCATCTTTAGATAGAAGTCGGGCGAGAGGAAGTGGTTGATCCCGCCGCCGATGAAGAACACGGCCAGTAACACTTTGAAGAATATCTTTACCGCCCGCTTCATCCCTCGCCCTCCCGAGATGATTGTGCTTCCATCCATGTGACGATCCGCGCCGTGACTTCGACGGGGAGATCGTGTTCGCCGTTGAAATAGTCGGTCTCGACGGGCCAGCCGGCGTCGCGGAGTTGGGCTTCGCCCTGCTGCGCTTTCTCGAAGCTCATCTGGGTGTCGCCGCGGCCGTGCGCGACGAGCACGGGGTAGGGATCTAGTTCGCGGAGCCGCGCGGCGACGTCGGGCGGAAGATCGCCGCCGCACTGGATGACGCCGGCGGGACGCACGAGTCCGCTCGCGCCGAGGCGGTGCGCCATCGCGGAGCCCTGGCTGAAGCCGAGCGCGAAGACGCGCGCAGGATCGAAGCGGAATTGTCCGCGCAGGGCCTCGACGAGCCGGGCCATGTAGGCCGAGTTGTCGCGGATGGTGTGCTCGCGCATGTAGCGCGTCATCCAGGAGAAGCCGACCTTGTTGTTTTCCCAGTAGAGCTGGCTGGCGCCTTGGGGCGCGACGACGAGCCAGTTACGGTCGCGGAGCGGGGCGAAGTTTTT
>VFKU01000936.1 GCA_009885415.1 Rhodothermota bacterium | reverse complement strand
GAGCGCCGCGCTGGCCACGCTGGACACCGCACTGACCACCGTGAACACCCGCCGCGCCAACCTCGGTGCCGCGCAGAACCGCCTCGAATTCACCATCAACCAGCTCGGAATCCGCGAAGAAAACGCGGCCGCCGCCGAGAGCCGTATCCGCGATGCGGACATCGCAAAGGAAACGATCGGCTTCACGCGAAACCAGATCCTAGTAAGCGCGGGTACTTCGGTGTTGGCGCAGGCCAACGTTGTGCCGCAGACCGCGTTGCAATTGCTCCAGTAAGAGAAAATCACGGACCACGGCGCGATCGCGCCGTGGCCCGAAAATGAAGTAAGCGGCCCGGGCGTGGGACCCCGGGGCGCACTCAAGGAGGACGTGTCATGGGATTAGTCGTCAATACCAACGTAGCCGCCATCAACACAAGTCGAATTCTGCGTCGATCCACGGGTGAATTGAACAAATCATTGGAGCGGCTCTCCAGCGGCCTGCGCATCAATCGCGCGGCCGACGACGCGGCCGGTCTGGCGATTGCCGAGGGCCTGCGCTCGCAGGTCAGGGGCTTCCAGGTCGCGCAGCGCAACGCGCAGGACGGCATCAGCCTCCTGCAAACGGCGGAAGGCGCGCTCAGCGAAGTCACGGGCATCTTGCAACGCATCCGCGAGTTGGCCGTGCAGTCGGCCAACGGCACGCTGCAAGACGCGCCGAACCGCACCGACCTCAGCGCGGAGGCCACGCAGCTCATCGCCGCGGCCAACGAAATCTTCACCCGGACGACGTTTAACGGCATCGACCCCTTCGCCGCCGTTGCGATCACGATCCAGACCGGCACCAACAACGGCCAGACGACTGCCCTGGCCGGTACCGGCACCGCGATCAGCACCACGACGCTCGGCATCAATGCGCTCGTCATCAACACGCAGGCGACCGCCAGCGCCGCACTGGCCACGCTGGACACCGCGATGACCACGGTGAACACCCGCCGCGCCAACCTCGGCGCCGCGCAGAACCGCCTCGAGTTCACCATCAACCAGCTCGGCATCCGCGAGGAAAACGCCTCGGCCGCCGAGAGCCGTATCCGCGATGCGGACATCGCGAAGGAAACCATCGGGTTCACGCGAAACCAGATTCTGGTCAGCGCGGGCACCTCGATCCTTGCGCAAGCCAATGTCGTGCCGCAGACCGCGTTGCAGTTGCTCCAGTAAAACAATCACGGACCGCGGCGCGCAATCGCGCCGCGGCCTAAAAACTATATAAGCGGCCCGGGCGTGGGACCCCGGGGCGCACTCAAGGAGGATGTGTCATGGGATTAGTCGTCAATACCAACGTAGCCGCCATCAATACGAGTCGAATTCTGCGGCGATCCACGCGTGAACTGAACAAGTCGTTGGAGCGGCTCTCCAGCGGCCTACGCATCAACCGCGCGGCCGATGACGCCGCCGGTCTGGCGATCGCCGAGGGCCTGCGCTCGCAGCTCAGGGGTTTCCAGGTCGCGCAGCGCAACGCGCAGGACGGCATCAGCCTCCTGCAAACGGCGGAAGGCGCGCTCAGCGAAGTCACGG
>VFKU01000076.1 GCA_009885415.1 Rhodothermota bacterium | reverse complement strand
TCGTGCCTCAAGTGCACGACCGGATGCGTCGGGCCCTGTGGATGACTTTGTCCGTCGTAGACGCCGACGATTTCGACTTCGAGCATGTCCTGGCTCCTGCGATGACTGGGCTTATCATACGCCAACGCTGCGGGCCGCGCGAGCCCCGCGTGCGAGTGGCAACTGCCGCGCGCCACACGCCTATAATACGCCAAACCGCCGCGTCGGCGGCGATGCCGGAATGAAGCGCCCGTGAACTTGATCGATCGATACCTGACCCGCGCGGTGCTGTTCCCGATGACGCTCGCGTTTGTCGTCGTCGCGTTTCTGGAAGTGGCGAACGAGCTGCGGGAGCAATCCGGCCACTTCATCGCCGAGGTGCTTACGGTGTGGGACGTGGTGGTCATCGGGGCCGCATTCTTGCCTTCGTTGCTGCCGATGATTTTGCCGATTACTCTTTTCTTCGGCGTCTTGATGGGCTACGGCCGCCTCGCGGAGCACGGGGAGATCACGGCGATGCGCGCGGCGGGCGTGTCGCTCACGCGCTTGACGGCGCCGGCCGCCGTGCTGGGCCTGGCGGTCACGCTGGGCACGCTTGTTCTGCAAGACCGGCTCCAGCCGCTGAGCATGGCCTACGCCCGGGATTTTTTTCGCGTCGAATTGCCGCGCCGGGCGACGCTCGATACGCTGAGTCCCGGAGTGATGCACCCGCTGGGCGAATGGCGTGTGTACTTCCGTGCGCGGGACGAGCACACGCGCCTGCTACGCGAAGTCATTGTGGTGCGGCACGAGGAAGGCAAGGGTGCGTGGGTGTATCAGGCGGAGACGGCACAGGCCGCGCGCGATGAATCGGGTCCGACGCTTTCTCTTCAGCAGGTCCACTTGGTGTCGCCGGAGGGAATCCGCGGCACGGTGGACTCGCAACTGCTCCGCCTGGCCCCTGCGGTCGCCGCGATCGAGCCGCGGCGCGGCCATCGTGAAAGTTCCCTCGCGCAGTTGATCGCCGACGAAGAGGAATTGAGCCGACGCAATACGGACAAACCCTCGTTCTCGATCCAGATGGATCTGCGGAAGACTCGCAGCGAAATCGCGGACCGCGTAAGCATGCCCTTTGCCGCGCTCCTGCTCGGGTGCATCGGCGCGCCCATCGCGGCCGAGAGTGCCCGGTTTCGCCGGGCGGGCCGCCAGCGGCTTCTCGCGCTTGGACTCGTCCCGGTTTTTCTCTATTACCTCTCGCGCATATTTCTGAGTGTTACTTCATTGCTTCCGATGGGCACGGTCTTGATGATGGCGTGGGCGCCCAATCTCGCGCTATTGGCCCTTGCGGTGGTGGTGTTTGTCCGCGCGGCACGGGTCCACTAGGCGATGATGAAGATTCTCGATCGTTATCTCGCCCGCCAGCTCGCGCGCGCCTTCCTCCTCGCCCTGCTCGCCTTCGCGGGCATGTTCGTGTTCATCGACCTGCTCACGCATCGCCGTTCCGCGATCCTCGACAACGAAGTGCCGTGGACCGTGGTCGCGCAGTATTACCTGGCGCTGATGCCGCGCCTGCTTTCCGATTTCCATTTCGCCGGCCTGGCCACCCTGTTGACGCTGCTCTTCGTCATCGGGAACGCGGCTCAGCGCAACGAGCTGACCGCGGCGCTGGCGGGGGGCATTTCTCTTTTCAGGATGATGCGTGCGCCGCTGCTGCTGGCCTCCGTGGTGTCGCTTGCGTTGCTCGCGACGGCGGAGCTGGCCGCGCCAAATGCCAGGCGACAGGCGCTGGCCATCGAAAACCACTATCTTGGTGGGCCGGCAGCCCAGGCCGCGGCGAAGCGTCAGCCCGTGAGCTGGGTGGACCTCTCCGGCGGCTGGACCTGCCACGTGGCCAAGTTCAACCGCACCGCGCTGAGCGGAGAAGAAGTCCTCATGCTTGCTGTTCGCGACGGGGCGGAGGAACAGATTCGGGCCGAGCGCATGTTTTGGGACCCCGAGGCGCGGGCCTGGATTTTCGAGGACGGCCTATGGGCGGTCTTTTATCCCGGCCAAGGCATGCCGGTGACCAAGCGCCGGATTACGCTCGAGCGGGCCCCCATCGTCGAGACGCCGGAACAGCTTTTCGCGCCGATGGAGGAACCGGCCCTACGCACGAGACAGGAACTGCAGGGGCTGATTCGCGACGGCGCGACCCGCGGGATTCCCGTCAGCCGGCTCGAGGCCGAGTGGCACGTGCGATTTGCGCGCTCCGCCATGCCCCTCGTTATGCTTGTCGTGGCGGTGCCACTGGCCGGTCGAATCCGTCGGGGGGGACGCGCGGCGAGCATCGCGATGGCGATTGGACTCGGTCTGGCCTACGTGATCCTGTCCGGCGCGACACAAAGTATTGCGATGACTGGCCGAATTAATCCACTGGTAGCGGTATGGAGTGCGAACGTATTGTTCTGTCTGGCGGGCATGATTCTCTTTCGGCGCCTGCCCTAATAGATAGCTTAACTGATTGCAAATAAACGACTTATATCGTAATTTAAATTCCGTTTTCCCTGAAGCCAAGCCCCCACAAACCCAATCGCATGAGGCATTTGCCGCGAACTTCGTCCTCTGGTACACTTTCGGTTGTGGGGGAAGTAGGGCTAGATGTACCAGGGGGGCCTCGGCATGAAACCCATCTCCGCGGGGGTAATGATCTGTCTTTTCGCGTTCGTCGTCTCGGCAACTGGGGCGGCGTCCGCCGACCGGACACCGGAAGGCTGGACGGTACCGCTCGAACAGCTTGGCTTTAACGGCTCGCTCGAGCGTCTGCCCGCACCGAAGTCCTGGAAGGTCAAACAGGTTTCCAGCTTCGATCGCAGCGGCGGCAATGACGACGACAAGGGCGGTACGGCCATGGAAGGCGGCGGGTTCATCCTGGCCGACTTGGACGGTCCCGGCGTTGTCACGCGAATCTGGACGAAAAATCCGACCGGCACCTTGTATATCTTCGTGGACGATGTCGAGACGCCGATCATTACGGCGCCTTTCAAAGACTTCTTTTCGGGTTCACTCGAGCTGTGGAGCCCTGGCTTCAATCTGATGGGGCCGCCTTTTGTGGGTTCGGGCGCTGGCGGCTACTACAGTTACATCCCCATCCCCTTCGAGAAGCGCTGCCGGATCGCCGTCGCGACGACGGAAGCCTCGCTGGCGTATCAGGTCACCTACGCCGAACTGCCCAAGGACACGCCGCTTCAGTCGTTCAATCTCTCGCTCTCGCAGGACGACGCGCAGTTCTTCCGCCGCTGGAAGGACTCGTGGAAGTCGATCGCTATGCGCTGGCCGGACGACGACGAACACCTGCGCAAGTCGCGTCACGACTACGGGCCGGAATCTGATTCGCTGATCGCCACGCTGGTGGGCCCGGGCACGATCGCGGAAATCGAACTGAGACTTGAATCCGCCGACCCGGAGATTCTTGCGGGCACGTGGATCGCGATCCGCTTTGACGGCCAGCAGGAACCCGGCGTGTTTGCACCCATCGGCACCTTCTTTGGGGCGGCTGGACGCGACACCGGAGACCACGAGAGCGTCGTCGCCGGGCGAATCGACGGCCGGATGTGGTGCCGCTTCCCGATGCCTTTCCACGAGAAGGCCGACATCCGCTTTATCAACAAAACCAAAGAAGTCGCCGACATCGCCTACTGGATTACGTGGAAGGACGGCGCGGCGGCGGACGATGAGTATTTCTTCGCGCGCCACAACACCGGCCTCACGGTCGAAGGCAAGCCCTTCGTCGCTGCTAATATCACGGGCGCGGGCCACTACGTCGGCACGACGCTGGCCGCGAAGAACGCCGATTCGCTCACCCTCCTCGAGGGCGACGACGCTTACCTCGTCGATGGCGCGGCGGCGGACACCTTCCACGGCACAGGCACGGACGATTATTTTGATGCCGGGTGGTACTTCGCCGGCGGACCGGCCTCCGCGCCGACGCATGCGGTCACGCTGAAGGACGGGGACGCGCCGGTGAGTTTCATGGCCTTCCGCAGCCACCTGACCGAACCCGTGCCCTTTACCCGGTCCTTCGTTTTCGAACTCGAGCACGGCCCGCGTAACGACCGCCCCGGCGTGGCCTACGAGAGCGTTGCCTATTGGTATCAGACGTCTGCCGAAGCCGCCGCTCCTGTCGAGCGGTTGGCCGAAACGAAGGACCGTTAATCACCGTGCTCTGTTCGACATTCGAACAGCCCCCCAACACGGCCCATCCGAAGCGTGCCGCCGAAAGGCCGGCCCGCCCGGGCAGGAGGAATCGCACGTGAAGACGATGACTCGGGCAATATTGGTGGGGGCCTCGGCCCTCTTCGCGGCGGGTTGCGCCAGCGTATCCGACGGACCCGCGCGGCTCTCGGCCGCCGGCGGCGACACGTGGACCGCGAGCGCACCGGCGGGCCAGGAACGCTACCAATTCGCACCGCTGCCGCCGGCGGAAATCATGACGCAAGACCTCGCGCCCCCCTCCGATCGGCCCACGGCTGATATCCTGGCCGAGGCGGAAACCGAATTCCGCGCGGCCGCGGAAGCGCGCGAGCGCGGCGATGAAGAAGCCGCCTATCAGCATTACTCCGAAATGATGGAGCGCCTGCTCGACGCGAACATCGATCCCGCGACTTTTTATCGCATGCGCGAGCAGTTCACCGAGACGCCCGGCGCGCCGGCCGCGCCCTCCGGGCCGCCGCTCGACCGCCAACTCGAGGCCTCCGCCACCGTGAATGCGCGCGTGCAGGCCGAGATCGAGGCCATCCAGCGCGTGTATCCGAGAAGTTTCCAGGCGGGCATTGACCGCAGCTATCGTTATCTGCCCTATATCCAACAGAAATTCGCCGAGGCGGGTCTGCCCGAAGATTTGGTCTGGCTTGCGATGGTGGAAAGCCAGTTCACACCGCGGATCAATTCCCCGGCGGGCGCGGGCGGCATGTGGCAATTCATGCGCGGCACCGGCCGCAACTACGGCCTGCGCACCGACTGGTATGTGGACGATCGTTACGACTGGCGCCGGGCGACCGACGCGGCGATCCGCCATCTCTCAGACTTGTACACGCGCTTCGACGGCAACTGGCCGCTCGCCATCACCGCCTACAACATGGGCGAAGGCGGGTTGGCGCGCGCCATCAAGACCGCGGGCGGCGAGGACGATCTCTGGCAGCTGATCGATACGCGCTCGGCTTCGCGGCGCATCGCGCAGGAGACGAAGCGCTATTACGCCAAACTCCTTGCGACGATCATCGTGGCGAAAAGCCCCGAGCAATACGGCTTCGAGCGCCGCCCGCAAGACGCAGAAGACGCTCGGCCGCTCAAGGTGAAAGGCTTCTATTCGCTCGCGGAAATCGAGAAGCAGGCGGGCATCGAGCGCGGCGCGCTCGCCAAGCTCAATCCGCAGTTGCTCCGTGGCTACACGCCGCCGGCGCGCGAGACGGTGTTGGCCGTGCCCGTGGGGCACGACACCCGTATCGCCACCGTGCTGGCGTCGATGCCGGAGATGCATCCGGGCACGCACCAGGTCCGCTCCGGCGAGACCCTCGCGAAGATCGCCTCCCTCTATCATGTGCCCGTCAGCGAATTGCAGTCCGTGAACCGCATCACCTCTCCGAAGAGCCTGCGCGCCGGCCAGCAACTGGTCATCCCCGGTGGCATCGCTGCGGAGGACGACAACACGATCGTGACCGCGAGCGCGCCCGGCACCGGCTATACGGTGCGGAACGGCGATAGCCTCTCGAAGATCGCCGACAAGCACCGGGTCTCGGTAAAGGAGTTGCAGCAGTGGAACCGTCTCGGCGCGAGCACGGACATCCGCGCGGGCCAGCGGCTCCTGCTGGCGTCCGTCTCGGGGGCCGCGTCGGCGCAGCCCGCCGTCCACGAGTCGCCGGACTCGTCCGAAGTTGAGCGCACCGAGGCAACGTATCACACGGTGAAAAAGGGCGAGTTCCCGGACAAAATTGCGCGGGCCCACGGCGTCAAACTGGACGATCTGCTCGTGTGGAACGGGATGACCAAGCGCTCGACGATTCACGTCGGCCAGAAGCTGAAAATCGTGAAGGCCGCGAAGCCCACCGCCGCGCTGGAGCGCACGCAGGTCACCGCGGCGCCGGCCCCGAAGACTACCGCCGCGAGCACGCATGTCGTGAAGCGTGGCGAAACGGTCAGCGTAATCGCGAAAAAGCACGGCATCGCCGTGACGGATATTCTGGCGTGGAACAATCTTCGATCCAAGTCCATTCTGCACATCGGCGATACGCTGGTGGTGCGCGAACCGGCCACCAGAACGGCGTCGGCCCCCACGCAAGCGACCTCTACGCACGTGGTGGCGTCGGCCTCCG
>VFKU01000829.1 GCA_009885415.1 Rhodothermota bacterium | reverse complement strand
CCTGCTCGATGATCGGCCCCTCGTCGAGATCGGTCGTGGCGAAGTGCGCGGTCGCGCCGATGATCTTCACACCGCGATCATAAGCCTGGCGATACGGGTCGGCGCCTTTGAACGAGGGCAGGAAGCTGTGGTGAATGTTGATCACGTCCTTGCCGTAGGCGCGCAGAAAGTCCGGCGTCAAGACCTGCATGTACCGCGCGAGGACGAGGAAATCGCTCGAATCGCGAAGAAGCTCCAGCAGCCGCGCTTCCTGCGCCGCGCGGGTCTGCGCGGTGACGGGCAGGCAATGAAAGGGAATGCCGTGACCCTCGACGAGCGTGCGGGTGTCCTCGTGGTTGCTTACGACGAGCGGCACATCGACCCGCAACTCGCCGCTGCGCACGCGGTAGAGCAGGTCGGCCAAGCAATGGTCATAGCGCGAGACGGCGATCGCCATGCGCAGCACGCGCCCGGCGTAATACAGCCCCCATTCCGCTTCGAGTTCCTGTGCGGTGATGGACAGCGCGCCTTCGAGGTGTGTGCGGGTGTACACCTCCTCGTCGAACAAGAACTCGATCCGGATGAAGAAGCGGCCGTGCTCCGCGTCGCTCGTGTACTGGTCGGAACTCAGGATGTTGCCACTGTGCTCGAAGAGCAGCCCCGAGAGCCGCGCGATAATCCCCGGCTGATCGGGGCATTGCCAGAGAAGCACGGCGCGCTGCATCGGGTCACCTCTCGTTCGCGCGCGCGGCGGGCGCACGTTGCGACAGCAGCGAAGTCACCGCCTCGAAGGCCTCGTCGACCGGGACAGCCGACACCACTTCGGGCTGATGCCGTTTGCTCAGGCCCGCTTGCACCTTCGAATCCGCGCGAAGCACGCGGCACGGCACCGGCGGCAGCGCGGCGTGCGTGCGCGGCTCGGGCGCGCCGCTGAAGAACGCCGTCGGCACACCCTGCATCCACGCCATGTGCATGGCCGCGGTGTTCGACCCGATAAACACGCGGAAGCGGCCGATCATCGCCATGACCTCGGGCAGCGTCGTCTTCGGGCCGAGCTGGCAAGCCGCCCCGGCCGCCGAAGCGATCTCTTTGGTAAAGGCCTCCTCGGCGGGGCCCCAGAAGAGGACAGAACGCAGACCCTCCGCCGCCAAACGCTTGAGCAGATCGGTCCACTTCTCGGCGGGCCAGCGATTGTAAGAAGCCTGATGCTGGCTCGATCCCGCAAACACCGCCACCTCGGGCCGACCCGCGCGCTCGTACCACTCCTGCGCGCGCGCGACGGCGGCGGGATCGAGCGGCAGGCCGAGGTCTTTGGGATCGTAATCCGTAGAAATGCCCAAGGGCGCGAGCAGATGAAGAAATCGAAGCACGCGGCTCTCGTCCGAATCGTCCAGCCGGACCTGTACATTGGTGAACCAATGGTTCATTTCCGTGTCCTGACCGGCGGGATACCCGAGGCGCCACCGCGCGCCCGAGAGACGCGTGAGCACGCCGCTTTTGAGGCGGCTGTGAAAATCGAGTGCAACGTCGTAGCGCGCGGCGCGGATCTCGCCGATGAACCGACGCCATTCGCCGAACGCGCGCAGGCCGCCCGCGCGTAACTCGCCCCGCCGCAGAATGTGAAACCGATCGACCTCGCGAGTGGGCGCGAGCAAGGGGTGCACCCAGTCCTCCACCGCCCACGCGATCCGCGCGTGGGGCCGCTCACGGCGTAGCCGCCGGACGGCGGGACACACGCGCAACGCGTCCCCCAGCGCGCCCAGCCGGACGACAAGATAGGACTCGGCCTCTGCGAGCAAATGCGCCACGCGCGGAAGACTCCCTGGATCAGGTGGATTCCGGACAGCCTAGTGGATGCGCTGCGGCGGGGTCAATGAGCGCTCCTCGGTGGTAGCGTTGCATCAAGGCCTCAGAGCGACTTGCCCTCGAGGTCGAGCTTGAGGCCGAGGAAGGCCATCAGGTCTTTCAGCGCGACGATGCCGAGGAGTTCGCCGCTCTCCACCACGAGCAGGCGCCCGCGTCCCGTGCGGTTCATCAGCGAGAGCGCCTGCATGGCATCGGTCTGCGGCGGCACGCTGTTTTCCGGCGTGCAAGCCTCGGCGATCTCGCCGACGGAGGTCTCGCCCCATTGCTCCGGCGGCACGGCCTTCACGCCGCGCGTGGTGACGCAGCCGAGCAGACGGCCGGCGATCATCACCGGGTAGAGCTTATGGTGGTGTTCGTAAACGTAGCGCTCGACAAACTCGCGCAAGGTCACGTTGGGCTGCACGCTGATAACTTCGGTCTTCATAAACCGGCTGACGGGCTCGCCCTCGAGCGCACGGCGCAGCATCATCTGCTTGTAGGACATCGCGCTCGCCGAGCGCACGAACATTCCGATCATGAACCACCAGAGGCCAGCGAAGGTGTTGCCCGACATAAAGGCAAATACCCCCAGAAAAATCAGCCCCAGGCCGAAAGCGGAGCCGAGTCCGGCGGAAATGCGTGTGGCGAGGCGAAGGTCTTTCCGCCAGTCCCAGAGAATCGCGCGCAAGACGCGGCCGCCGTCCAGCGGAAACGCGGGGATCATGTTGAATGCGGCGAGCATTGCATTCATCCACGCCAGATAGGCGAGCACCGTAAGCATTGGGGCCGCGGGCGCGATCGCGCCGACGATCGCCTCGAGGCCCAGCATCGCCACCGCGATCACACCGCTGGTCACCGGCCCGGCAATCGCCATATAGAATTCGTCGCGCGGGCGCTTGGGCTCGTCTTCCATGCTCGCCACGCCGCCGAAGATGAAGAGCGTGATGTCCTTGATCCTGATGCCGTAACGGCGCGCGACGACCGCGTGGCCCAACTCGTGCACGATGATGGAGAGGAAAATCCCTAGCGCGCCCTCGATGCCGAGCGCCCAATAGACGTACGGACGAAGACCGGGCTCGTGCATGGGAAAATACGAGGTCGCCAATTGCCAGGTGATCAGGACCGCGATGATGATCCAGGTGAAGTCCACCTTGATCTCGAAACCCAACAAGCGAAAAATCGTTATGCTTCGGGTGAACATGGTCGCGATCTTTCCGTTGCACGCGGCGAAGGAACTCTCGCCACCAGTGTAGTCAACGCAGCGCGCTGAACCAAGGCCGCGCGTCGCCGGTTGATCCGTCTCTAACGGCCGCGCGGCCCCGGCAGCGGATCGTTGCAGTCGCCGCACAACCCGTAAATGAAGACCTCGTGCGTATCCATGCGAAATCCTTCGGGCACCATCGTCTCGAGTCCGCTCGGGCAGCCCTCGACTTCGAAAGTTCGTCCGCAGCGGCTGCAATTGAAGTGATGATGGTGGCCCTTGCCTGCGCACTCGTAGCGCTGAGGCTCGCCGGGCATCTCCACCGGCACCAGCCAGCCCTCGTCCGTCAGCGCGCGCACCGTCCGGTACACCGTTGCCAGCCCCATACGCGGCACGTCCTCGCGCGCGGCGGCCAGGAGCTCCGGCGGGCTCATTGGGCGGCCCGATTGCGACAGTACGCGTCGAATCGCGCGACGCTGGAGGGTGTCCCGATCCATATATTAAAGGGGCTTCCTTTGTTCTTGAGAATGCGTTATCATTAGAGCACGGGGCGAGCCTAACTTCCCCCGACGATAGGAAATCTCTTGCGCCTCTTCAACTTAGCGTTCGGGACCGGGCGGGGTCGCCGGGTGGCCGCCGCCCTGGCGCTGCTCCTCGTCGCGGGCGGAGCCGGGTGTCGCCCGGCCTCGGATGCAGGCCCCGGCGCGCCGCTCTTTGCCGTCACGATTCCCCCACTCGGCGCTTTTCTCCGGCCGATCGTCGCGGGCCGCGCGGAGGTCGTCGTGCTGCTGCCCGCGGGCGCCTCGGAGCATACCTACGAGGTCAAGCCCAACGATGCGCGTGCGGCCGCCCGCGCCGTCGCGCTGGTCTATGTCGACGAGTCGCTCGACGGCTGGGCCTCGCGGCTCGACGCCCGCGCGCGCTTGCGTCTCGCGGATTTTCTTTCGCCCGATTCCTTGAGGCATTACGAAGGCAGCGGCGCGTTCGATCCTCACGTGTGGCTCGACCCGGCCGTGATGCGCGCCGCGCTATTGCGCACAATCGCGGCGCTCTCGAAACTCGATCCCGCCGGCGCGGAAATCTATCGCCGCAATGGCGAAGCCTTCTCGATCGAACTCACTCGGCTCGACGAGGAACTCGCACAACAGCTCGCGCCGCTACGCGGCCGGGCGGTCGTGCAGTTTCACCCTTCGCTTTTCTACTTCCTCGAACGCTACGGCATTCGCACTGCGGGCGTCATCGAAAATATCGCGGGGCAGGACCCTTCGCCGAAGCAGATCAAAATGCTCGCGGACCTCGTGCGCGCGGAAAAGGTCGAAGTCATCGTGACCGAGCCGCAACTCTCCGACGCGCCGGTGCGTGCGCTGGCCGAGGCCGCTGGCGTACGCATCGCCCACATGGATCCGCTTGGCGGCGTGCCAGGGCGCGAGACGTATGCCGAACTGCTGCGCTACAACGCAGACGCCCTGCTGAAAGCCTTCCCATGAGCGCCGCGGCGATCGAAGCGCGCGGGATCTCGGTCAAATTTGGCGCCTACGAGGCCCTGGCCCCGCTGGACGTCGCGATTCACCCGGGCAGCTACGTCGCGGTGATCGGACCGAATGGCTCCGGCAAGAGCACGCTGCTCAGCGCCTTTCTCGGCGTGCAAGCGCCCACGACAGGCACCGTCCGCCTTTTCGGCCACGCGCCGCAAGACGCGCCCGCGAGCGCGATCGGATATTTGCCGCAATTGAAAACCCTCGATCGCAGCTTCCCCGCGATCGCGCTTGAGCTCGTCGTCTCGGGTATTCGCCAGTCCTGGCCGTGGCGCGTGCGCGCCGCCGAGCGCGAACAGGCCGTCGCAGCGATGGCGCGCACGGGCGTGGCCGATCTCGCCACACGCCCGATCGCGGCGCTTTCGGGCGGGCAGCTCCAGCGTGTCTACCTCGCGCGCAGCCTCGTCCACCGGCCCAAGCTGCTGCTGCTCGACGAGCCGGGCGCGGGCATGGACGTCGCCGGCGAAGCCGGGATGTATCACCTGCTTGAGGACTACCAGCGCGAGACCGGCGCGACGGTGGTGATGGTGACGCATGATTGGGAGGGCGCGCGCGCGCACGCGACGCATGCGCTGCTCGTCAATCGCGGGCTCGTGGCCTATGGCCCCGCAGCCGAGACCGCGCAGCCGCAGGCGCTGCTCGAACTCTTCGGCCACGCGGGACACGTCGGCGCGACGCACGGGGGCCGCGAAAATGTTTGAGCCCATCGCGCTCCCCTTCATGCAGCGCGCGCTGATCGGCGGGCTCATGGTCAGCCTGCTCGCGGGCTATTTCGGCCCCTTCATCGTGCAGCGGCGCCTCGCCTTTCTCGGCAGCGGCCTCGCCCACGCGGCCTTCGGCGGGGTCGCGCTCGGCCTGCTGCTCGGCCTGCAACCGCTCTGGGCCGCGCTGCCCTTCACGGTGGCCGTCGCGCTGGGCATCGTGTGGCTGCGCGATCGCGCGGGCCTCGCCTCCGACACCACCATCGGCGTCTTCTTCTCGATCTCGATGGCGCTCGGCATCGTCTTTCTCTCGTTGAAGAAAACCTACTCGGCGGACGCCTTCACCTATCTCTTCGGCTCGCTGCTCGCGATCAGCCCCGCCGATCTCTGGACCGCCGGAATCGTCCTCGCGCTCTGCGCGGCGACGCTCCCGCTCTGGGGCCGCTGGGCCTACGCGAGCTTCGACCCGGCGCTCGCCCGCGCCGATCGCCTACCCGTCTTGCGCGACGACTACCTGCTCACCGTCGCGATCGCGGTGATCACCGTCGTGGCCATGAAGTTGGTGGGTATTGTGCTGATCGCGGCTTTCCTTGTCATGCCCGCCGCCTGCGCGCGGGTCTTCGCGAAAACGTTTTCCGGGATGACGCTGATCTCGCTGTTCATCTCGTGCGCGACGCTCGTCGTCGGACTCTTTGCCTCGTACTATGCCAATCTGCCGAGCGGGCCTGCGATTATCCTCACGCAGGCGATGTTGCTGGGAATTGGATTAGCCGTCAGGCGACGCGCGTAGGGGCGACCCCCTGT
>VFKU01000175.1 GCA_009885415.1 Rhodothermota bacterium | reverse complement strand
CTGATCCAGCGCATCGAAACCTTCGTCGCCCGCTACAATCCACGCGCCCGGCCCTTCACCTGGACCGCGACCGCCGATTCCATCCTTCAAAAACTCAAACGACTATGTAAAGTTATTCATGGGACATTACACTAGCACCCACGGGATGACCTACGAGGCTTGTCCTAACGGGCCGGGTTATTCCGCGTGCCACTGCTGCTGCTCCGGCCGCGCTTCCCGCCTCCGGGGCCACCACTGCTGCGTCGGCCACCGCTGCTGCTTTTTTTCTCGCCGTTTCGGCTGGTGTCCTGTTTGCCAGCGCTACCACTGGTGCCGCCGCTATTGCCTCTATGGGATCCCTGTCTCATATTGAAACTCCTTGGCTGTCGTTCGTTATTCAACAAAATTACGTGAACCTCTTGCCTCTCCGAGGCAACTTCAATTAAATCGCGGTCGAATGTCGGAGAAAAAGGGATTGTTCTTCGGCTGCTCTCAGTTTCACGCAGAGCCCGTGCTCGAAAACGGCGCTGTCGCGTTGTAGCTTGCTTGAGTTTCCATTGAGCGCCGGGCCCCGTGACGGGAGAATTTCTCTGTCTCGCGAGTAGGCTGGAAACATTTGGACTCCGGCCTTGCATTCGGCGTCGCAATAGTCGGCATCGCAAGGACGCCCACAAAATCGACAGCGCGATCGAGTGCGCAACATTTTTTCACCCCCCCCAGAAATAACGATACGCGTTTCCATTTATCCCGCGCGGAAGCATACGTAAGGATAGAAATAATTGCGGCATAACCCCGGTAAAGACTGTGTAAAAAACGCGGCGGCCCATCAGCTTCCGCGATGCTGTATGTTTTCCCGGTTGCACGCGCAATCGAGCAGCAGACGCGGAAACTACGGTCGGATATTTTCCTGTGGGCCGCGGGCGGATCTCACTTAAGACAAGTCCTTCCCCCCAGACCACCTCTCTGGCAGCACGTTCATTCGGGATGACTTTAGCTAATTCTTTATGCGAGCAAGGTCAAGACGTTAATCGTTTCTATTAATCTGAAACTAGACGGTGGGAGATGTGTCATCGCTAATCAAAATTAGCAGCGAAATGGCCACATCCTTCACGGAAAGGATCTCAGCCTGAATGAGTCTTGACCTGCGAACAGGCCGATCGGTGTGGCTGAACCAGGATAATCCTTCGCACCATCCGCCGCTTACCCGGGACATTTCAACGAATGTAGTGGTCATAGGCGCCGGAATTTCTGGTGCGTTAGTGGCCCATGCTCTTACGGACCTTGGCGTGGAAACGCTGCTAGTCGATCGTCGCGACGTAGGAGCGGGCAGCACGGCGGCTAGCACAGCAATTTTGTCGTACGAACCCGATTGTCACTTATACGACCTCATCGAATCATTTGGTGTCGAAGCGGGGGTCCGTATTTTCCAAAGCGGCGTGGAAGCTTTGCTTCTACTGGAAGAATTGACAAAAACGCTCGACGATGATTGCAATTTTGGCAAAACAAGTAGCATGTATTTTGCCAGCTGCAGAGCCGACGCGAAGCCGTTACGCGCGGAATATCACGCAAGAAAAAGGCATCATTTCGATACCGAATATATTGAGGAAACAGAGGTTGGACGATTATTTTCGTTTGCGGCGCCCTGTGCCCTCTTGAATCCCCACACTGCGAACGTCGATCCCGTACGGCTGACCCGCAGCCTAGTGCGTTGTGCTCAAAAAAAGGGCTTGCAGGTTTTTGCTAATACGTCCATAAAAAAGTACGACCGCGAGGGTAACCAATCAATCCTGACGTCCGATCGCAATCACACTCTGCGGGCTAGACACGTTGTCTTTGCAACCGGCTATGAATCGCAACAATTCTTGATGCAATCCACCGTACGGCTGACCAGTACATATGCCCTTGCCACTGAACCCTTGATAGATTTCACGGGGTGGTACGAACGCATGACGATCTGGGAATCAGCAAGGCCCTATCTATACTTGCGCGTCACGGCCGATAATCGCCTCGTCGCCGGGGGAGAAGACGAGGACTTTGTCGACGAGCAAAAACGCGATGCGCTCTTGGCGCAAAAAAAGCACACCCTGGAGCGAAGACTCAAACAGATGTTTCCGGCCATCGCTATTCGCGTTGCGACAGCATGGACAGGGACCTTCGCGGAATCAGAAGACACTCTTCCTTACATCGGGATGCATAAGAAATATCCCGGAGCGTACTTTGCCCTTGGATATGGTGGCAACGGGATTACGTTTTCGGCGATTGCAAGTCGAATCATTTCCGATCTCATACTGAAAAAAGAAAACACGGACGCAGCCCTGTTCGGGTTTACAAGATAGACAGACCATGGGTGCTGGCGATTCTCTGAAGCACTCGCATTTGAAATAGTCCGGATCCGTGATGCTCTGAGCTTCCCCCGGAAATTCGCCTTCCAAGGGTAACGTAGAATGGACGTTCACTTTGGAGGATGGAAGGATGCGAGTACCGAGGCAGGAATACACGGCGGAATTTAAGTCCCTGGCGGTCG
>VFKU01000907.1 GCA_009885415.1 Rhodothermota bacterium | reverse complement strand
TGCCGTAGCGCGCCTCTTGGCGTCACCGCATTTCGGCGAGCGCTGGGCGCGGCATTGGCTCGACGCGGCGCAGTTCGCCGACTCCGACGGCTTCGAGAAGGACAAGCCGAGGCAGGTCTGGGCCTGGCGCGACTATGTGATCAACGCCCTCAACGCGAACCTGCCCTACGACCGATTCGTCACTGAACAGGTCGCCGGCGACCTCTTGCCCGGCGCGACCCAAAATCAGATCGTCGCGACGGGTTTTCTGCGAAACAGCATGCTCAACGAAGAGGGCGGCATCGATCCCGAACAGTTCCGCATGGAGGCCGTCTTCAACCGAATGGACGTGATCGGGCGCGCGGTGCTCGGGTTGACCGTGCAATGCGCGCAGTGCCACACCCACAAGTACGATCCGCTCACGCACACGGACTACTACCGCCTGCTCGCCTACATCAACACGTCGAACGAGGCCTGCATGACCGTGTACACGCCGGAAGAACAGGCGCGCCGGGAGGCAGTGCTCGCGGCGGTGGCGACGATCGACGCGGAGGCCAAGTCCGCCCACCCCAAATGGCAGGCCGAACTCGCGCAGTGGGAGGCGGCGGCGCGCGCGCAGCCCGCGCCGGAATGGCGATCGGTCCCGCTCCAATTCGACGATGCTGCGGCCGGCGGCCAGAAATTCGTGCCGCAAGGCGATGATTCTTACCTCGCGCAAGGCTACGCGCCGACCCGCTTCGGGCCCAAGATGGCGGGGCCGAGCCCGCTCACGGAAATCACTGCGGTACGCCTCGAGTTGCTAAACGATCCAAATCTCCCGCGCAGCGGCCCGGGCCGGTCGATCTTCGGCGCGTGCGCGCTCAGCGAGTTCGAGATGCGCATCGCGCCGCCGGACGGCGTATTCGAAACATTCGAAGCCTGGGAACGAGTCGAGATCGCCTCCGCGATCGCGGACATTAATCCGCAGGAAAAAATTCTTGGCCCGGAATTCCCCGACAAAGACCCGAAAAACGTGCGCCACACCGGCCCGATCGCGATGGCGATCGACGGAAAAGGCGACACCGCCTGGACGATCGACTCCGGCGCCGGCCGCACCAATGAACCGCGTTACGCGATCTTCACCCTCGCAAAACCGATCGCGCTCGCGCCCGGCACGCGGATCGGGTTCCGCCTCCAGCAGAACCACGGCGGTTACAACAGCGACGATAACCAGACGAACAATCTCGGCCGCTTCCGCCTCTGGGTGACGGACGCCAAGCAACTGCCCTCCACCGCAATTCCCATCGGCATTCAGGCGATTCTCGAGACGCCGGCGGTGTTGCGCAACGGGGACAAGTCCAGCCGGATGTTCCGGTACTGGCGCGGCGAGACGCCCGCCTTCGACGCCCTGAATCAGCGCGCCGAGCTCGCATGGAACGACCACCCCTGGGGCTCAACGCAACTGGTGTATCGCGAAATGCTCGCGCCGCGCGAGACCCACCGGCTGCTCCGCGGCGATTTCCTCCAACCCGCCGAAGCCGTGACGCCGGGGACACCCGAATTCCTCCCCGCAATCGATCCGAAGACCCCGCCCAACCGCCTCGGACTCGCGGCCTGGCTCACCGACAAGCGCTCACCCACCACCGCCCGCGCCTACGTCAATCGAATTTGGCAGGGCTACTTCGGCGAGGGCATCGTCTCGACGCCGTCCGATCTCGGCGTTCAGGGCGCGCCGCCCAGCCATCCGGAGTTACTCGACTGGCTCGCCGTCGAGTTCATGGAATCCGGCTGGGACATCAAACACATCCACCGGCTGATCGTGCAATCCGCCACGTACCGCCAAAGCGCGCGCGCAACAGCGCCGCTGCTCGAACGAGATCCGAAGAACCGCCTGCTCGCCCGCGGCGCGCGCTATCGGGTGGAAGGCGAAATCGTGCGCGACATCGCGCTCGCCGCGAGCGGCCTGCTCAATCCGAAAGTGGGAGGGCCAAGCGTCTGCCCCCCCGCGCCGAACTTCCTCTTCGAGCCGCCCGCGAGCTACGGTCCCAAAACTTGGAGCACGGCCGAAGGCGACGAGCGCTATCGCCGGGCATTGTATACCTTCCGCTTTCGCAGCGTGCCCTATCCCGCCTTGCAAGTCTTCGACACGCCGCCGGGAGACGCGCCCTGTGTGACGCGCGCACGTTCCAACACGCCGCTGCAAGCCTTGACTTTGCTCAACGAGCCCATCTTCGTCGAATGCGCGAAATCGCTCGCGCGCCAAACGCTTGCGCGGGGCGGCGCGTCCGACGCCGATCGCATCGCCTACGCGTTTCGCCGTTGTACCGCACGAACTCCGGACGCCGTGGACGCCGAAACCTTGCAGCTTTTCCTCGAGAAACAGCGAAGCCGAATCGCTTCGGGCGCTCTGAGGCCGGCCGAGATTCTCGGGGCCGAAGAAGTCGACGCGGAACTGGCCGCGTGGACCTTGACCGCGCGGGTCATGCTGAATCTCGACGAGACGATTACGCGGCAGTAGAACGAAGGGACGAGGAATGACACAGCACCACGAATCGATCATCGCGCGCCGCTGGTTCCTGCAACAGTGCGGCGTCGGCCTCGGCGCGGCCGCGCTCAGCCAACTCGTGCACGCCGCCGACAACGATCCCCTCGCGGTCCGCGCTCCGCACTTCGCCCCCAAAGCCAAGCGCATCATTTACCTCTTCATGGCCGGCGCGCCGAGCCACCTCGAAATGCTCGACTACAAGCCCAAACTCACCCAGTTCAACGGCGCGCTCCCGCCCGAGGAACTCCTGAAAAATTACCGCGCGGCCTTCATCGATCCCAACTCCAAACTTCTCGGCCCGGTCTTCAATTTCGCGCAACACGGCCAGGCCGGCGCGTGGGTCTCTGAACTGCTCCCGCATTTCACCGAAATCGTCGACGATGTCACCATCATCAACAGCATGACCACGGACGCCTTCAACCACGCGCCCGCGCAAATCCTCATGAACACCGGATCGCAGCAGTTCGGCCGCCCCAGCATGGGCTCCTGGGTCACCTACGGCCTCGGCACCGAGAACCGCGACCTGCCCGCC
>VFKU01000649.1 GCA_009885415.1 Rhodothermota bacterium | reverse complement strand
GATCCATCGCGCCGAAAACCGCGCGGCGCTCCTCGACGGCGCCGAAGCCGGTGATGAGCGCTTCGTCGAGCCCGGTGTCGGTCTGCGCGCGCGCGAGGCGCTGTGCGTAGGTCTCTTTGCCGACGGCGAATTTGAGCGGGTCGGCCGTCTTAATTTCGGTGTGCGTTTCCTTGAAGGAATCGGGGTCGAGCAACTGGTCGAGCCGCGCGCGCGCGCCCATGCGGAAATGAAAGCCGCAGGCGGGGCAGACGTTAAAATTCTCTTCGACTTCGCTGCGGTAGACCGGCTGCTTGCAACTCGTGCACTTCATCCAAACGCCGTCGGGAACGCGGTTCTTCTCGCCGATGAAGCCGGCGAATTTGCTGCGCTTGAAGAAGGTCATCTCAGGCCTCGACGCCCGACGCCGCCTCGTGTTTGCCGGCCGATTCCTCGGTGAAGTTATCGGGATGATAGAGCAGTCGGCCACAGTGCTGGCAGGCGTGGATTTTGTGCCCTTGCAGGATTTCGTTCACGATCTGTGGGCGCATGAGCATGTTGCAGCCGCTGCAGACTTCTTCTTTCATCGGGACGACGACGTCGCCCGAGGGGTATTTCTTGCGCAGGCGATCGTACTTCGCGCTAAGGTCGCCGACGACGTGCACCGCGATGGCGGGGCGCTCCACCTCGAGGACCTGGCGCTGTTTGACCGCCTCGGACAGCTCCGCATCGATCTCGGCGCACTGCTTATCGAGGCCCTTCTGCTCTTCGGCGATGCGCTTGCGATCCACGTCGAGCCGTGCGCGGGCCTCGTCGAGCTCAACCATGATCGCGATAATGCGTTCTTCTTTTTGGAGGATGCCCTTCTTGACGGTATCGATCTCGTGGAGCAGGGCGGTGTATTCCTCGTTCTTCTTTACGGAGTTCAACTGCTGTTGGTACTTGAGGATGGCTGTCTTTTTCTGCTCGATGTCGCCTTCGCAGGCCCGCTGTTCGAGGTCGAGGGTCTTGACTTTCTGCTCGCGCTCTTTGAGTTCGGCGGCGAGACGCTCGCGCACAGCCAGGTATTTGGTCTTTTGTTTCGGGATTTCCTTTTCGCGGGCGTGACACACGTGAATGCGCGCGTCCAGTTGCTGGAGCTTGAGCAGACTATTCAACGGTGACTCCCTCTCGCTCGCGCCGGACGAAACAAAAAACCGCAGCTTGCGCTGCGGCCGGGTTCATTTTATCCAGGGCATCATCTTTCGGAGTTCCGCCCCCACCTTCTCGACGGGGTGGTTCGCATCCGCGTCGCGAAGACGCTGGAAGTTTTTCCCGCCAGACTGGAATTCGGCAATCCATTCGTTGGCGAAGTCCCCGTTTTGAATGCGCTTGAGCGTGTCGCGCATCACTTGCTTGGTCTGCTCGGTGACGATCCGCGGCCCGACGGTCAGCCCGCCGTACTCGGCCGTGTCGCTCACCGAGTAGTTCATGAACTTCAATCCGCCACGATAATACAAGTCGACGATCAGCTTCAACTCGTGCATCACTTTGAAATAGGCGATTTCCGGCTGGTAGCCGGCCTCCATGAGCACTTCGAAGCCAGCCTTGATCAGCGCGGCCGAGCCGCCGCAGAGCACCGTTTGCTCGCCGAAGAGGTCGGTTTCGGTCTCTTCCTTGAAGGTGGTCTGGATGATGCCGGCGCGCGCGCCGCCGATGCCGAGGCCGTAGGCGAGCGCCTTTTTGAGCGCGTCGCCGGTGGCGTCCTGATGAATCGCCACGAGGCAGGGGACGCCCGCGCCGCGCTCGAACTCGTCACGCACGAGGTGGCCAGGGCCCTTCGGCGCGATCATAAATACGTCGATACCGGGGGCGGGGTTCACGCGGCCGAAGTGGATGTTGAAGCCGTGGGCGAAGAGGACCGAGTTGCCGGGCTGGAGATTGGGCGCGATGTCTCGTTCGTAGACGTCTTTCTGGATGGTGTCGGGGATGAGAATCATGACGAGATCGGCGCGCTTGGCCGCGTCGGCGACGGAGAGCACCTCGAAGCCGGCGTCCTTGGCGGCCTGGCAGGTCTTGCTCGTGGCGCCGCCCTTGTGGCCGATCACGACCTTGACGCCGCTGTCGCGCAGGTTCATGGCGTGGGCGTGGCCCTGGCTACCGTATCCGATGACGGCGACCGTCTTGCCGCTGAGGGCCTTGAGGTCGGCGTCTTTCTCGTAGTAAATCGTCGCCATGCGTGCTTGCTCCTTTTTTTCGGGTCCGCGGCGTGTGCCCGCGAAGGTCAGGACGCGCCGTGCGCGGCGGCGTCCGCTTTGAGTGAGTGTCCATTCAACGAGCGCGACAGGGCGATCTTCCCCGTGCGCGCGAGCTCGGCGATGCCGAAGGGGCGGACCATGTCGATGAAGGCCGTGATCTTGTCTTCGGAACCCGTCACTTCGACGATGACGGCATCCGTGCTCATGTCGATGACCTTGGCGCGAAAAATTGTGCAGACCTCGAGCAGCTCGGTCCGGCGGTCGGCGTCGGCGGCGACTTTGAGCAGTACGAGCTCGCGCTCGACGTGACGCTCGCGGGTGAGATCGCGGACTTCGATGACCTCGACCAGCTTGTGCAACTGGCTGACGATCTGCTCGAGCACGCGTTCGTCCCCGTGGACGGCGACGGTCATACGGGAAATGGTGGCGTCTTCGGTGACGCCTACGCAGAGGCTCTCGATGTTGTAGCCGCGCGCGCTGAAGAGCCCGGAGATCCGGGAGAGCACGCCGAAATGGTTGTCCACGAGAACGCTGATCGTGTGTAGCATGGGGACCCTGCCTCTAGTTCTTGTTAAACCGGTTCATGGCCGCGTCGAGCCCTTCTTTGATAAAACACATGCACGCATCCACCGCGCGCTCGATCGCCTGCTCGATCGCCTCGCGCTCGTCGGGCCGGAATTTGCCGAGGACGTGCGCCACGCGCTCGCCCTTGGCGGCTTCTGCGCCGACGCCCATCCGCAGGCGCGGCACCTCGTCCGTGCCGAGACGCTCGACTACCGACTTCATGCCGTTATGCGTACCCGCGCTGCCGAGCTTGCGCAGCCGGAGCGCGCCCAGCGGCAAATCCACTTCGTCGTACACGATTAAAATGTCCGCGGGCGAGTCCGCGTTGTTCCGCGCCGCCTGCGCCACACTGTCGCCGCTGAGGTTCATGTAGGTCAGCGGTTTGAGCAAAAGCACTTTCTCGCCTTCGACCCGCGCCTCGGCGATTTGCCCGCTGAACTTTTCGCGGGAAAACTCCACATCGAGGCGCGACGCGAGCCGATCGAGCACGTCGAAGCCGACGTTGTGCCGCGTGTGGCGATATGCCGTGCCCGGATTGCCCAGGCCAACGATAAGCTTCACGCCGCACGCGGTCCCATCGGCTCAGGCGGCTACTTTTTGTCGCCCTTGGACGGTTTGGCGGCGGGTTTGGCGGCCGCCTTCTCGCCGCCACCACCCTTCTTGTCGCCCGCCGCAGCAGCACCTGCCGCAGGCGCACCCGCAGCGCCCTCG
>VFKU01000258.1 GCA_009885415.1 Rhodothermota bacterium | reverse complement strand
TCGCTGGCGGCGCCCTCTATTACGGAGACTTCGACGCTGCCCTTTGCGCGGCTGACGGGGGAGCGTGATCCACCGTCGGCGGGCTCTAGGGCGTCGAGATTGCTCCTCTTCTTGTCCTTGTCAGCGCCAGCGGCCTTGTTGCGATCATCTCCCAGCCTGGGAGCGCGCGAGCCGGGGCGCGTGGGCGATTGCTGCGCGATGGCGTCCGCGGCGAGGGTCATGCCGAATATCGCCGCCAGGATCGCCGCGCCGCATTTAATTTTCGTTCCGCTTGTCATATTTTTCTCCGTCGTCCGTGCCGCGGGGCCCGCGTATTATTTGCGGGGCAATTCCGCGGTGTATTCCTTGCCATCTTGTTTGACGCTGAACACGACCGCGTCTGGCCGGATTTCCTTGATGGTCAGACCATTTATTTTGTCGCCGACGGTCACCCAGCGGCCCTGCCGGTCCTCCGGCGCCATGCGGATCTTGATGCTGATTGCATCGCCCTTCGCTATTTGCTGACGGCCGACCTGGACGCCCGCGAGCTTCTCCAACAAGTCGGGCTTCGACTCGGGTTTCGCCGCCGGGGCGACGAGCGCCTTCCATAGTGCGGTCTTCTGCACGATGGCGTCGCGTTGTTCCTTGAGCGGGGCCTGGTCGGGCTCGGGCAGGTCTTCGTCGACGATTTGGATGCTGCTCAGGCGCGACTCGAGCGCGCGTTCGCGCGCGGCCATCGGATTACGCGCGGCGTTCCACCCGATGGAGATCAGGCTGGTGACCCCCCAGAGCACGCAGACCGTCAGGATGGTGCGGGTGGCCGAGGACGATACGGCGGGCGTCATTGGGCGCCTCCGACGGGAGTAGCATCCGCGCCTTCGGGATCGTCGAGGACGGTCCGGGTGATTTCAACGGTCGCCTGGACGCCCGCGGCGTCGGGCGCGCGGGCGATCTCGATGTTGTCGATGCGAAGGAGTTGCTCGCTCGCTTCGATGCGTTCGAGAAAGGCGAGTAGAAATTCGAGGCGGGCGACGGGTATCTGAAAGCGGATTTGATAGTCGCGGTGCCCCTCGCCCTGGGTGATCTGGCCCTCTTCGAGTGCGGGGATGCGCACGAGGTACATCGTTCGGGCGGGCTTTTCGGCGGTCGCGGGGAACTCCACCTGGGCGAGGCGCATGACTTCGCGCCGCAGATTGTCGTGAATCTCCGCGACGGTAAACGCCGAAGAATGCACTTTGACGACGCTGGCATAGGCGGCATTCACCGCGCTCGCCTGCGCGTTTTGTTGCGTCAGTTGCTCCACTTCGAGTTCGCGATCGGCGATGCGGTCGTCCAGGCCGCGGACCGCGGCGATTACCGTGCGGCCGGCGAAGAACAAAGCGCCGAGCGCCAGCACGGCGACCGTGGCGAAGAGCAGTGTGCGCTCGCGCGGATTGAGTCTTTCGAGCGGATTAGTCACCGGGTTTCGCCTCCGCGAAGGGCACGGTGATGGCGAAATCCCAGACGGCCTGCATCTGCTCGACGCGCGCGGTGCGGTAGAGTTCCTGTGCGCGGGCCAACTGCGGAATCGCGGCCGCGCCTTTGCTGCGCATCGCGTCGATAAGGCCGTCGAAGAGTTTGGGGTCGACGGCGCCGCCGTTCAGCGTGACGCCCTCGGTGTGGTCGTAGGCGAAGCGGGTAATGTTCAGGCCGGCGTCGGGCGCGAGCGTGGCCACGGTGGACAGGATTTGTATCGGTGACGCGGTGCGGTGCACTTGCTCCTGGATGAGATCGAGCTGCTGCCGCTTGGTGCGCAGGGTCTGCGCCAGGGGACGCATGACCTCGGCGCGCGCATCCAGCTCGGCGAGGTAGGCGCGGCGCTGCATCACGGCTTGAACGTAGACCGCGCCCGTAGCGAGGATCGCGACGGCGAGCGCGGCGGCGGCGCGCAAGCCGCGAGAACGCGAGGCCTTCGACGCGCGGCGGCGAGTTTCGGTCTCGGGCAAGAGGCGGACGGCGTAGATCTCCTCGCCCCGTGCGGTCGCGAGCGCGCCCGCGGTCACCAGGGACTTGATCCCCGCGCTTTCGTAGGGCCGGGCCGGCAGGTTCAGCGCGGTGCCGAGGGCCTTAGAGACGGCGTTCGCGTCGAAGCCCTCGACACTGACGCACACCTCAGCAGCGGTCGCGCCGTCGGCGGATTCGCGGCGGCTGGCGGAGAACGAGTTTCGGACCTCCGCGACGATCTCCTCCATCGAAGAGGCTGACGGGCGGCCGCTTTCCTCGGGCACCGCAAGCGCGATGCCGCGCCCGAAGATCATACGGCGATCACGGACGATGGCGACCTCGAGTCCGTCGGGCGCGAGGTGGACCGCGGCGCAGCTTATGCCGGGCGCGTCGGGCGCGTGATATCTGAGCGCGGTCAGCAGACAGGCGGTGCTGAGCAGGATTTGTTCGCACTCAAGGCCGGCGCCGCGAAGAAGATTCAACCACGCCTCGACCACCGTCTTTCGGGCGACGACCGCGAGGACACGTGACGCGCCGCCGTCGAGCGGCTCCAACACGCAGAAGGACGTCATGAGTTCGTCGAGCGGAAAGGGGACGATTTCCTCGGCGCCGAGGTGGACCATGCCGCGGAGTTCTTCGGGGTCTTGCGAGGGCAATTCGAGAATGCGCACGGCGGCTTCGTGGCGCGGCAAAACGAAAAACACGCGATCGCCAGCGAGAGCGTGGCGACCGGCGAAGTCCTCCAGCGCGGCGGCGAGGGTGCCGTCTTCGAGGTTCCACGGACCGCGCTCGCAGGCCTGCGCGACGACGGCCCCTGACTCCGCGGCGCGCGCGAAGGACAGGTGGCCCGGCCCGCAGTGCAGGATCGCGATGTGTTTAGTTTGACGCGCCAACGGCCCCTTCCCTCCACGCGAGAATCACAGGCGTGGTTCCGCGCAATTCCACCGTGACGGTGCAGTAGGCGTTGATCTTCCCCCGGCGGCGCGATGCGTGCGCGTTGATTGTAAAGAAGCGTGAATCGGCCTTGCAATATTGGTTGACGCCCGCGAGCTTCTCCGCGGATACATCCAGCTTCGTGAAGAGCTCTCCGACGGTCCGAAACGCGAGGTCGTCGGGGGTGTTGGGCCGGCCGTCGGGCCCGCTACGGAGTTCGATAATTTTGCGCACCACGTCGGGCTCGATGTCCGGCAGGCACTCCAGGACCGCCCGGGAGGCGGTATTGACGTTGATGCGGCTGTAGCCGCGGTCGCCCCAGACGGTCAGCACCTCGGCGGGGCCGGGTTTGCCGGGCCTGCCCTGCCACAGTTCGTCTCGAAATTCCTGCATTCCGCGGAGCTCCTCTATTGAATGAAGGAACGTTGGCCCGTAGCCTGCGGTTGACGAGCTGCGGAGGTCGAGAATGCGGGAAATGGTACGATCATTGAGTATTTCGACGCCCTCGAGCAGGGCTTCTTGGGCGTAATTGACCGAAATACGGCCCTCCGCGTCCTCGATGCGCACTTCGCACACGTTGCCCTCGGGGGCTTCTCGCCCACCCTCGAAATACTCCGCCTCGGTGAATAGGTCTATCGTCTGTGCCCAGCGTTGGTCGAGCCCGGTGTAGCCGAGCTGTTCGTTGTACTGATCGAGGAAGACCTTGTTGCGTAGCTCGAAGAGGCCACGCTCGGCGGCCGCGCGCGCGAGCTGTTGGGCCGCTTCGTGATCGACGGCGTACCAGGCCATGCGGCGCTCGAGCATGGCCCGCCCTGCAAAGCCGAGCGAGATGACGGTCAGAATGGCGAGGATCCACAGGACGGAAACCAGCGCGAATCCGCCGTGGCCAAGGTCCGTCCGCGGTATAGACCGGTACATGGCTATACCCCCGT
>VFKU01000552.1 GCA_009885415.1 Rhodothermota bacterium | reverse complement strand
CTTCCGCCCGCACCGCCCCCTCGACGTGGTAGAGGCGGTTCTTGCCTGCCACCCAGCTCAGGCGCGCGAGGGTGCGTTGCACAGCTAACCCGAGTTTTCCGCGCAAGGGCTGCCCGTGAAACCGCCGCGTAATTCCGGGATAGCGGTACTTAATCAGACGCGCGAAGGGCCCGATGTAAAACGCGGGCACCAAGTCCCCGCCCTTCATGCGCTGCGGCTGCAAGCCCGTCCAGTTCCAACTGTTGTAGTCCCACTCGTGATGGTCATAAGGCAACTGCTGGAAATTGTAGAAGTTTTTCCGGTGACGCGGCTCGGCCATGCACAACGGAAGATAGCGCACGTTGCACTCGATGCCCGCGGCCTCGAGGATATCCATCGCCTCGGTCAGTAAGGGCTTAATGTCCGTGTACCGCGCCACATTGTCGTGCGTGCGGATGCCCGTCTCCTGATCTTCGAAGGGATTAAACGCGAGAAAGTTCACCGCCTTCGCTCCGTACTGCACCGCCTTGCGCGCGATCTCCGGAATAATCGGCACCACCGGCTTGCTCATCGTGCAGTTGAAGCGGAAGGGCACGCCCAGCTCGCGCATGTTCTCGATCGCCGCCGTGATCTTCTCGTAGGAACCCTTGCGGCAGACCACCTGATCGTGGATCTCGCCAATGCCATGCAGGCTCACGAGGAAATCACGGATACCGGCGTCCTTGAACTCCTGTAATTTTTCCTTCTTCGCCAGCACCAGCCCGTTCGTAATGAGCGTGGGGTAGAGGCCGATCTCGTGGCAGTAGCGGATCAGTTCGAGGATGTCCGGATGAATCGTCGGCTCACCGCCCTGGATGTCGATCGCCGTGTCGCCATAGTCGTAGCGCAGCGTATGGCAGATCGCCTTTGCCTTCTCCAGCGTCATAAACGCGTGCTCAGGGTGATCCGTGTCCTCGATCCGGTTGAGGAAATAGCAGAAGTAACAACGCAGATTACAGGTCTGCCCAAGCCACATCACGCCGCGCTTCGAGAGCGTGCGCTTGCGGGTCTTCTCAAGGGGCGGACGATCGGCGACCTGCCGCGCTTCAGTGACCACTGCCATGCGTGCGGGACCTTCCCTAAGCGGAACGCGCCCGGACTACAGCGCCCAGGCCTTGTCTTCCTCTTCGACGACCTTGTCCTGTTCGCGGATGTAATAGAGCGGATCGTCCACCACGGGAATGTCGGTGATCGGTACGGCTTCTTCGGTGCCGTAGAATTTGGCGTAGTCGCCGTGAAAGCCGTCGCAGATGTTTCGCAACGAACACCGCTGGCATTTATCATGGTGCTCGTAGTGCAGATCCATGTCTGGGCGAATGCGCCCCTCGCGGCGGTACCAATAGTCCTTGCCGAATACGGCGACACCGAGCGTTGCGATCGCGCGCTGGGCAGCGTAAAAGGCGCTCGTACGAAGCGCGCTTTGCGCTTCATGCTTGAGGCGTTCGTGCGCTTCGCTGATGTAGATGCGTCGTGCAAGCCGGCCGATCTTGAAGGGCCGATTCAGCTCGCTGTCCTTCATGCGCTGCGGCTGCATCCCCGTCCACATCCAGCTCGCGTAGTCCCATTCATGGTGGTCGTAGGGCAGTTGCTGGAAGTTGTAGAAATTCTTGCGGTGTTTGGGCTCGGCCATGCACATCGGCAGGTAGCGCACGTTGCACTCGATACCCGCTTCTTCGAGAATGTCCATCGCCTCGCCCATAAACTTCTTGATGTCCGTGTAGCTGGCCACCGTGTCGTGCGTGCGGATCCCCGTTTCCTGGTCCTCGAAGGGATTGAACGCGATGAAATTCACGGCGAGCGCACCGTACTTCACCGCTTTCTTCGCGATCTCCGGAAGAATCGGCACAACGGGTTTGCTCATTGTGCAGTTGAGGCGGAACGGCACACCCAGCTCGACCATGTTCTCGATCGCCTGAATAATTTTCTCATAGGCGCCCTTGCGAACAACGACCGTGTCGTGGATTTCGCCAATGCCGTGCAGACTCACCAGGAAATCGCGCACGCCCGCATCTTTGAGCTCCTGCAACTTTTCCTTCTTGGCAAGCACGAGTCCATTCGTAATCAGCGTGGGGTAGAGGCCAATTTCGTTGCAATACCGGACAAGTTCAAGAATATCAGGGTGAATGGTAGGCTCGCCGCCCTGGATGTCGATCGAGGTGTTGCCGTAGAAATAGCGCAGCGTATGGCAGATCTTCTTCGCCTTCTCAAGCGTCATGAACGAGTGTTCAGGATGGTCCGCGTCGTTAATCCGGTTCAGGAAATAGCAAAAGTAGCAGCGCAGATTGCAGGTCTGCCCCAGCCACATCACCCCGCGCTTGGACAAGACCCGCTTACGCGTCTTGACGGGATGGCGATGACCGTTGGACGAACTGCCGTTCGTTTGCGCCGCATCCGTGAGGGTCTGAGTGGACATGCGCACTACCTCTATGTGTTGACTGGCCGGGACGCCATTGAGTTAGCTCCAGTGGCCTCCCAGCCACGTCTTACCGACCCGCCGGTAAAGCCCAAAAACCGTCCCAGCGAGGGCCTTCAGGATAGCAGAATCGGGAGATTCTGACAAGCACTGCGGGCCCGCGCCTCACTGATCCCCAGTTTCGCTACGGGCGGAGTTTTCGTGCTCGTTATCGTCATCCTCATCGTTATCGTATTCATACCGTATTTCTGGCCAAAAACCCGATTACGATGAGGATGACGATAACGATGAGGATGACGGAATCGCTGCGTGCATGAAACTGGGGAGCGGTGAGGGCCCGCGCGCCGGAAGAACCGCCCTACTCAGAAATAACGTTCGGTTAGTTCGCGCTCCGTTTAGGCCGCCGCCCAGCGCCATATAGCGACCCGATCACGGTTCCGTGAAGGTTCGTATAGTGGTTCGGATAAATCTCCCCGACTTCGAAGTAGCGCTCGAGGAGCCTCTTTAGGGACTCGTCCGTGAAAAACTGGACGTGGTCCGGGTTGGGGTATTCCTCCGGCCCCGTGGGCACTTCGACGAACACCGCTCCGGCCGGTTTCAGAATCTTCGCGATCTTCGCGAAGACGCGGTCCAGATCGGGAATGTGCTCGATGGTATGAAACGACATGACGACATCGTAGTACGCGTCGGGAAGTTTCAGGTCTTCGAAAAGGTCCGTCTTAATCGTAACGCCCAGCGCCTTCATGCCCGCCTCGGCGGTCGGCTTGTTCATTTCGCACCCAAGCGCCTCATGGCCGCGATCCTGGAGCGCCCGCAGCAGGATGCCCTCCGAACAGCCGATCTCAAAAAACTTCTTCGGCGAACCGTTGATGAGGCCCGCGCGCTGCGCCGAGCCCATCCGCGCTTCGATGAATCCGTTCCACTGCGGGCCGTACTCGATCTTCGTGATGCCCTGGTGCTCCTTGTCGCGCTTCCAGTAGTCCAGGTCCTCGTACATCAAATGCAGGATGCGTTTCCCCGGCGTCTTGCGGCTGTAGACGTGACCGCAATTTCCACAGTGGTCCAAGGGGGTGTATCGAGTCTGGTATTCGACCTTGTCCGGTTTCGCGCCGCAGACGGGGCAACGCGAGACCTTTCGCGTGAAGCCCGGCATCAAATACAAGAAGCGGATATTTCGCAGCGTCAGGCAGGAGGTGACCTTCTGCAAAAACGTGCGCGGTTTCGGTGAGCTCATCCGCTGCTGCGGCCTCGATGTGGGTGGAATTCGAGCGCGCAGTTTATCATACGCGTCCCAATCGGGCCAACGGCCGAGGCTTATTCACCAGCTGGGACGACGACGATTTCCCCCGCAAAGATTTGATGTGTTCCGCGCGGGAAATGAATCAAGCCGTGATCCGCCGCGCGCAATGCTTGGAGCACACGCGCCCGCTGGTGGAAGCCTGTATTCAGTGCCGTCATGCGCAGAGGGATGTCGACCTCATCATTCCGCAACGTGACAGCCGGCAGCCCGGGTCCCTCGGCGCGCACAGAGCTGCCCACCGCATAGTCCCGGTTGAGGTGTACCCAATCGTCATCGTCTGCACGGATCGGCGGAAATTCGCCGGATTCCGTCGCCGTCGTCCACCGTGCGTACTCCTCCACGAGCAGCACCGAGGCCTGGTACTCCTGCACGTCGAGGTCCTCAAGCGCCTCGAGATCGATCGTCCACGCGATGGCGCCCGGTGATTTCGGAAAAATACTCCAGTGCATCCGAAACGGAAATCGCCGTGACGCCCCGATCGCTCGTAGCGCCTCGCCGTCGCGTTCGAGTCGCTCCCAGCGCAGATTTGAACTGTCGTTCCAAAGACCCTGGATGAGGAGTGAAGCATAGCCGTGAACGCCAGTCGTGATGAGACGGTCGTCGTAGAGGATCTCGAATTGCCCGCGCTTGAACCGCGCCTGCAGTCGGCCCGAAACGACCGTCCGGCGCAAGCCCTGTTCCCTGGATCGCCGCTCGATCTCTTTGCGACCAGAGCCGAGATTGAAACGAAAGCAAAAGGATTTGCGCGTGCCGGAGGGCAAGGCCTCGCCCTTTCCCAATCGCTCTTCAAGGCGAAAGACGCGGCTCTTCGACAGGTAGTCAGTGTTCTGCCAATTTCCCAGCGCCAGCGGTCCCGTGTTTTCAAAAGTCATTGATACCGAAGGCTGCCGCTGCTCGTCTGCCGCGAGGATGCCTGCGGCTTCCGGCAATATCTCGGCTGCCATCATGGGTGCCCACGTGGTGTCATCGGGCACGATGTCGTGGAAGCCCCCCGAAGCTTCGCCATACATCCACCCCGTGTACGCCATCCCGAAAAACAAGGTGGCCTCAAGCATCTCGACGTCAAGGGGCTGCGCGCATTCGTAGGCGACCGACCACACGAAGTCCCCACCGTCGAAACCAAGTTCCCAAACGTGCGTGAGCCCAAGTTTGGCATCGTATCCGCGCGCGACGCATCGCGTCTCCGACACCTCGGTCAGCGTCCACTCGGCATCCTGCGAGCCGCGCCACCCGCCCAAACGCGAGACCTGCGTCCGGAAGCCCAGGGGCGACGTGATTTCTTCCTGCCGGTAATACAGCGAGATGCGTCCGTTGCAAAGCACGACCTCAGCCGGCCCCTGCTTCAAGGTGTGAATCCCTTTCGGCGCGCCGATTTGCCGCAGGTAGAAGTCAATCGCTTTGGCCGGCGTGTCGCGCGCGATGAGACGGCCCCGGTTTAGCAAGATCACCCTGCGGCACAAGACGTTAATGATGGCGAGGTCGTGCGACACGAACAGCATCGTCTTGCCCTGTTCGATCAATTCGCCAATGCGGCGGCGGCACTTGCGTTGAAATTCTTCGTCGCCCACCGCGAGCACTTCGTCAATCAGGAAAATGTCCGGGTTGACGTGTGCGGCGACGGCGAAGCCGAGGCGCACATACATTCCGCTCGAATAAGTCGCGACTGGGAAATCGATGAACTTCCCGATGCCGGAGAACTCGGCGATACAGTCGAAGATCGCGTCTACCTGCGCGCGCCGCATGCCGTAGATGCCCGCGTTGAGGTAGACGTTTTCGCGGCCGCTCAACAGCGGATGAAAGCCCGCACCGAGTTCGAGCAGGCTCGCTACCCGCCCGTACACGCGCACGCTGCCTTCGGTGGGCACGGTTACGCCGGCGATGATCTTCAGCAGCGTGCTCTTGCCCGAGCCATTTGCGCCGATGAGACCGACCGACTCGCCCGGATCGACGGAAAACGTGATCCCCTCGAGCGCAGTCACTTCTTCCGCGCGGCGACCACGCACGAGATCGGGCAGGCCGCCACGGCCGAGCAGCGCGCGCACCCCCCGCGCCGAGCGGAAACGCTTGTTCACATTCTCGACTTCGATGATCGCCATCGCTGGGCCTATACCTGGTCCGCGAGCGTGCCCGCGCGCCGCCGGAACACGATGAGTCCAGCCGCGAAGGAGCCCGCGGCGCAGGCGATGGGCCACGCGATCAGCGACGCGCTCGGCGTCTGGCCGTAGAACAGAGCATCGCGAATTGCGGTGATGGTGCCGGCCATCGGGTTGGCGAAGTAGATCGGGTAGAGCCAATCGAGGTCGCGCGCGGCCAGTGCGTTTTCGACCATCGAAGGAGAGTAGAAGACCGGTGTTGCGTAAAACCCGAAGAGAAGCGCGGCATTCGTAATGTACCCGACGTCGCGAAACGCGAGGTTCAGCGTCGAAATCAGCAGCCCGAGTCCCGCCGCCAACAGCACCACGACCAAGACAAGCGCTGCGGCCCAACCCGCCGTCGCCGGTGGCATTCCCACGAACGCCAGGTGCAAGACGCTCAGTAGCACCAGGCCGATCACGAGATTCACGCAGGCCGATCCGATCGCGGCCAGGGGCAACACTTCGCGCGGAAAATTCACTTTCGTGACTAGGTTCTCGCCGTCAATCAGGCTGCGCGCGCTCGACGTGAGCGCGGCGGCGAGGAACTGCCACGTCAGGAGTCCGGCGAGGATGAAGACGGCGTCGAACCCGGGGCCGGCATTCTCCGGGCGGCGTCCCGGCTGTATCTGGAAGACCACTGAAATCACAAAGGTCAACACGAGCATCATGAAAAGCGGTTCGATGACGGCCCACATGAGGCCCAACATCGCGTAGCGATAGCGAATGCGCACGTCTTTCCAGACGAGGTCGAAAAGCAACTCTCGCCCGCGTAGCAGATCAGGGATCAGGCGGCGCAGCTGGGTGGGATACTCGTTCGTATAAAAAGGCTTGCTCATCCGTCGAAATGGTAACAGTGCTGCGCCGCGCGATCCAAAACCACTCAACCGTCGACGCCGCGTGCGATCTGTTCCGCCGCGTCCGCCAGATAGCGCGCGGGGTGCGCCAGGCTTTCCGCATCGCTTCCTGCGAGATCGGCGAGCGAGATCGTTCCGGAGAATCCCGCCGCCGCCAGTTCCTTGTCGAGCCCCGCCTCGCACTTTCCCGCGACCGCCCAACACGGCACGCCCGCCGCCCTAGCAAGCCGCGCGACGCCCATCGGCGCCTTGCCGCGCAGGCTCTGCCGATCCAATTTTCCCTCGCCGGTGATCACAAGGTCCGCGCCGCGAATCCGCTCCGCAAGCCCGCACGCCTCCGCCACAACCTCAAAACCCGGCCGCAGCTCGGCCCGGCAAAACAGCATCAGCCCCGCACCCAGCCCGCCCGCCGCGCCCGCGCCGGGCGCTTCGCGCAGAGGCAGTCCATACTGCTCCTCGACGTAGGCCGCGAAATGCTCCAGCGCGGCATCGAGCATCTCGCAGGTCTTCGGCGAGGCCCCTTTCTGCGGGCCGTAGACGAAGGACGCGCCGCGCGGCCCGCACAGCGGACTGTCCACGTCGTAGGCGCCGATCACCTCCACGTATTTCATGCCCTCGCGCACCTTCATCGAATCGATCCATTCCAACTTCGCCAGCGCGAAGCCGCCGAAGGGCAGCTCCCGATCGTCCGCATCGCGCAGACCGAATCCGATTGCTTGCGCCATGCCCGCGCCCGCGTCGTTCGTCGCGCTTCCACCCAGCCCGACGATCATCCGCCGCACACCTTCGTCGAGCGCCCGCAGCATGAGCTCACCCGTGCCGTAGGTCGTGGTGAATCCCGGATGCCGTTGTTCCGGCGGCACAAGCGCCAGACCCGAGGCCGCCGCCACCTCGACCACCGCCGTCTTGCCGTCGCCAAGCACGCCGAAGCGCGCCTCG
>VFKU01000755.1 GCA_009885415.1 Rhodothermota bacterium | reverse complement strand
TGGTGAGCGGGCGGACTTCGCCGAAGTGGGCAAAGGTCTCGGCGGCGAAGGGGATGTCTTCGTCAACGACGATTAGCATGGAGTTGAGGGGTGGGTTTGGGTGGGATGATGGGAAGCATGGGAAGTATGGGACTTATGAAATTCCGAATGAGATCATTCTCTTGTTTTGGACAAATGCCTAAGCGCTTCTGAGCAAACTTATCTCGGGCTGGCACCCGCCTGCATGGGCGGGCCGCCCATGCCACGATGGCGATAGTTCCTAGTTTACCGGCGGCAAGACGATGCTAGGTTCTCGTTGGCCGATGATGTCTTGCATGCGGGTTTCGATCATGTTTTTCCAGTGAGCGTGGGGGAGGATGTAGAACTGGTCGTTCTTGACGGCGTCGAAGACCATTTGCGCGACGTCTTTGGGGCGCAGACCTTCCTTGAGCGCGGTGCCGACCATGTCGCGGAACATTTTGGCCACGGCGTCCATTTTGTCGTCGGCCACTTTGCCGGTGGGGCGGTTCCGGTCGGACTCGTTGATTTTCGTGTCGACCCAGCCGGGGCAGAGGACCGAGACACCGACATGTGAGCCACGCTGGCGGAATTCGTGGAAGAGGCCTTCGGAGAGCGTGACCACGCCGTGTTTGCTGACGTGGTAGGGGGCCATGCTTCCACCGGAGGTGAGGCCGGCCATGGAGGCGGTGTTGACGATGTGGCAGGGGCCGCCGTGCTTGAGCATGTGGGGGACGAAGTAGTGGATGCCGTAGATGACGCCCCAGAGATTGACGCCGAGCACCCACTCCCAGTCCTCCAGGGGGATTTCCCAGGTGGCGCCGGTGATGCCGACGCCTGCGTTATTACACAGAATATGCACTCCGTCGAATTTGCGGACGGTGATTTCGGCGAGTTGCTTGACGTCGTGGGCTTTGGAGACGTCGCAGCGGACGGCGAGGACTTCGGCGCCGTCCGCCTTCATTTCGGCTTCGGCGCGCTTGAGCGCCTCTTCTTCGACGTCGGCGATGACGATGCGCATGCCCTCTTCGGCGAAGCGCTCAGCCATGGCGCGTCCGATGCCGCTGGCGCCGCCGGTGACGACGGCGACCCTTCCTTTGAATTCGTTCATGGTGGCTCCTTATGACTAGGCCGTGCGCTGGGCCGTCTTTGAAGGGGCGGAGGATAGCATATCTTGGAGGGGCGTGGCGGCGTGT
>VFKU01000595.1 GCA_009885415.1 Rhodothermota bacterium | reverse complement strand
GGCGCCCGCATAGTCGGAGTATTGGGCGACGCTGCGCGTGTTGTCCATCACGCGGGCCGTGGCCCACGTCGCCAGGATACCCATCATCACGAGGAAAACCACCGCCACCAGCAGCGCGATGCCCTCGTTATGCTTCCCATTTTGCGTATTCATGTTTGCCTCCTTCGCCCGGCCAGGGTCAGTTTCTTGGCGCTACAATCTGGTCGAGCCGCACCACCATCATCGGCAGCGTCACATCCGCACGGTGCCGCAACACCAGCGTCACCTGGATGCGCCCGCCGCCCAAACTCGTGAACCACACTCCGCCGTTCGGAGCGCTATACGTGTTCGCCGTCACCACGACCGGCGAAATATGATTGGCCACCACTTCCTGCACGCCGCCCGCCGCATTCAATCGCACGAGTTGCGTCGTCGTCAGACCGTCCGTGTTCGCGTCATTGGTGTCCCGGATGAAGCGAAATTGCTGCGTCACCTCGACGTTCATGTTCGCATCGAGCGCATTTCCATTTCCGTTCATGTCCGCGACGCGCTGATACCGGAGGTTGGTCACCGGCGTATTCGCCGTCAAGGCGACCCAATTTCCTCCCGCATCCTGAGTGACCAGGGTCGAGCTCTGCGCGCACCGCAGGTTGTTCACGATCACGTCCATCGCACGGCGCGCTTCCTGGTTCAACATCACCATCGAATCCTGCACGCGCGTCGATTTCATCATGGAGAACGCGGCGCTATAGAGCATCCCGAGCACCACCATGAGCATCGAACTCGCTATCGTGACCTCGATCAGCGTGAAGCCCGCGTTGCGTCGCTTTTTATTTCGGAGTGTCGTCATGGTTCGCCTCAGAAGGAAATTTTTGTGGTGATGGAGTAACGCGGGTGGATCCCGGCGCCGGCAGGGGTCACGACCGCCTGCACTTCCACCGGGTTGGGCACTGATGCTTGGTTGTAGGCGGCGGCCGCCGCCGATCCAAGCTGCAGATAGGTTGGCGCGGCGCCGTCCGCACCGGGAATCACCGCGTAGAGGACCACGGTGCACGGGCCCGATCCAGCGATGGTGACGGTTTGCGCTTGCTGGTTGTCGTAGGGCACCACATAATTCAGCAAGGCCGACACGGACAATCCGCGCAAGGCCTCCATCTGGCTCATCGAATAGTTCACGGCGCGCCCGCGATCTTCCGAGAAGCGGTTTTGCGCCGACAGGGTGGTCATGCCGCCCAAAATCGCCACCATTCCGGTCGTGAAGACCACCGCCGCGATGAGCAGCTCGATCAAGGTACTGCCGGCATCGCCTCGCGCCATGTCGTGCTTTTTCATTATCACCACTCCTGGGACTGCCGGTCGATAAACCACTCGCCGGATCGTCGCCGTCCCCAGGCGGCCCACTCGGTCGCCCGGACAAGATCACCTGACCCAAGAGTTGTACCACATGGCGAAAAAAGTCAAAGAAAAGCTAACAAAATTGTGCATAACCTCCTGTACAATAAGGCGTTGTGTAACTTTTTACATAAAATCGACACTCCTCGACGAATATCGAATTTATTGTTTTAATCGATTACTTAGAATGCGCGGTTCGTGCATCATCGAGGACAAGATTTCCAAATCGCCCTAGAGACGCGCATCATGGTGCGAAGGGGAAGGCGTGCATGTCGCGGCCGGGTTTTAGAAGGAGTTTGCGACCATGATCCCAAGAACATTTTCCATTGCAGCGCTGTTGGGGTGCGCGTGCGTAGCCGCCGCCTTTGCAGAGGGCTTTCAAGCCCGCGTCGTCGGCGTGACGGCGGGCGACATATTTCAGATCGATCGCAAGGGCAAAGCGGAACTCGTCGTGCTCTATGGCGTCGTCGCGGGGCCGAGTCCGCTCGCGGCCAAGGAGGCGCGCCGATACGCGACCGAGAAGGCGCTCAACCAGACCGTGACCGTCCGCGTCGTCGAGCGGCGTGAGGGCATGACGCTGGTCGAGTTGACGCTCGCCGACGGCGCGAACCTGGGCCAGGTCATGCTGCGCAACGGACTTGTCCGCGTAGACACACTCACCGCCGCGAAGGACCAGGGACTCAAGGACCTCGAGAACCTCGCCAAGCAGGAACGCCTCGGACTCTGGCGCAGCATCAGCGCCGACCCGGCGCCGGCCGCGCGGGGGAAGGCCCCTCCCGGCGGCGCCGACGAGCAGTTGTATGACCGCCGGATCCGCGCGGGCTACGACATACTCGAGGGCCGCTCATGGACCGACGAAAAGGGCGTGCGCACCTTCGTATTGCGCGGCAATGGCGAGAAGATTCTCGGTTTTGAAAATGAAGCCGAGCGGCAAGTCATCGAAGGGAATGAAGCCATGCTCGCCGAAGAAGAACGGCTCGCGGAAGAGGCCGCCGCCGCACAGGCCGAGGCCGATCGCCTCGCCTACGAAGAAGAACAACAGCGGATGCAACAGAGCCCCTACTAGCCGAAGTACGGATTCAAAATGAAAGCGGCCCCGGCGGAATTTTTCGCCGGGGCCGCTGTTGTTTTTTCTGGCTTGGGTCAGATCGTCGTGTCGATCTCGTCGTCCTCGACCTCGATCTCCTGTGCCTGGATCGGGCCGTCAATCGTCAACAGACCCTCG
>VFKU01000169.1 GCA_009885415.1 Rhodothermota bacterium | reverse complement strand
CGCGTGTTTCTGAACGCTCAATACTCCGGCCCCGCTCGTGGTGGATATACCCGCGCTGGCCTTGGAACCGGAACCGCTGACCTCGTGGGCTACGTCCTCGGCTTTGGCTGGTTCTTCGCCTTGGAGGTGAAGACAGGGACTGGGCGCCCCAGCGCGGAGCAGCTTGCGTGGATTGCCCAGACAAACCGCGAGGGTGGCTACGCTGCTATCGCAAGAACGCCTGAGGAAGCATGCGAGCATGCGTGGAAAGCGAGTCACGGATCATGACCCGTTCAGCCTATGCTACGACGTCGAGTTTGTCGGTAGAATGCCCGCTCCTTGCCTTTGATCTGGTCCGCCGACAGATATCATGCGGCGCCGCGATAGGCGAACCTTGCCGCACATATATGAACACGCAATTGATAGCAGGCCGCGAGATCAAACGCTGCCACTCCGCCCGTGCTAAAGCGACCGCTGACAAACGCACCGCTGAGGTGAACCCGGGCCTCGTGGACACCTTCGAGATCCCGCCCGAGGTCCCCTTGCCGCCGAAGCACCCCGAGCCACGAACGCTAGCGCACCATAAGGTGAGAGCATGAACTATTCCGTACATCACGGCGACTGCGAGCCGCTATACGCCGCGCGTTGGTGGGCTCGTGATATGGCTCAGCGTATGACTTGAAATAACTTGAAATAGACAACAACGAACCAAACTGATAGGAGATTCTCATGACCACCAAAGAAATAGCAGACAAAATCAACAACGTGGCACTGGAAGTAGCAGAATGCCGAACCCTTGACGCCCGAGATCGTAATGCCGCAATCGGTCAATGGCGCACCTTTGCCGCTCACCAGCGCCGAGTGTGGCTGCCTGGATTTAAGCAAGTTAAGCAAGCACCATTCGAGCCGACTACGCCGAACGGCGCCAAACCCTAACGTCCCGCCCACTGTTCTCCCCAGTCCTTCGCGGCGGATCGCCGCCTCCCACAGAACCCGCAAAGCCAAGCTTCCTTCCCACCGCACAGCGAGCACGCCTCAGCGGTAGGATCTTCCTCGTGGCGCCCCGCGATATCCAAGGCAATCCGAGCCGCCGCCCTATCTTCCTCGACGACTCCCCTTGCGTTCAGCTTACCCCGATCAAGGGCATAGCGCACAGTTCGCCCTTCGAACAGGTG
>VFKU01000805.1 GCA_009885415.1 Rhodothermota bacterium | reverse complement strand
TGCTCGGGCTCTTGCTCGCCGTGCCCACCGCCGCCGCGCTCAAAGTGCTTGCCGGCGAAGCCCTAGTCGAATATAAGCGCTCGCCCCTCTACACCGCGCGGAAGCTGAGCTAACGGAGACCCGTGGCATGGGCGGCCCCGCCCATGAGTCACTTGCCTTGCGCCGGGGCCCCTTCGCCGCCGCTGCGGCGCGGCTCCTCGGGGTGGACGCTGCGGCGGCGCGTGAGGAATGCGACACCCTCGTTCACGAGGCCAAAGGCCACATACAAGACGCCGAAAGGCAAAAATACAATCGACCATGAATAGTGCAAGGCGTAATTGAAGGCCGCGATCGCGCCCACACACAACACGAGAAATCGAAACGCCCGGCGCGGCGCAAGGATGAACATGTGCATGCTCTTCTTCGGGTAGCGCACCGTGCTGACCATCAGCAACGCCAGGGAAAACGTCACCGCGCCCATGCCCCAATAGGTCACGTTGAGATTGAAGTATTCGCAAAAAAGTGAAAACGCCGCGATATTTCCCGCGGCCGCCGGCGACGGCAACCCGCTAAAAATGTCCTGCCGGCCACTCTGAAACGCGTTGTACCGCGCGAGGCGCAAGGCCGCGCAAATCACATAGAAGATCGCGACTACGCTGCCCGCCGCCGCGAGAGACTGATGGCTCGCGCGCCCCTCGACCAGGTACGCCGTGTAAATCAGCACCGCCGGCGCCACGCCGAAGGACACCATGTCGGAGAGGCTGTCGAGCTCCTTGCCGAATTCGGAGACGCTCTTCGTCATCCGCGCCACCGTCCCGTCGAACATGTCAAACACAATCGCGCCGATGATCCAAAAAGCCGCATCCCGGTACTCGCCGTTGATCGACGCAAAGATGCTCGCCACGCCGCAGTACAGCGCCAAGGCCGTGATGAAGCTCGCCGCAGCGTTGATCGGCATACGCCGACGCACGCGCATCCGCGACTGGCGCGACACGCGCGTAAAGCGCTTACGCTTCTCTGGAAGGTTCGACAAAGCGGACCACCACGCTGCTTCCGCCCCGGACCCTATCGCCCGGGCGGACAGTGATTTCGGCCGTCACGGGCAGATACAACTCCGTCCGCGACCCGAACCTAATCATACCAAATCTTTCGCCCCGCGCGAGCGCCTCCCCCACCTGCGCCGGGCACACAATGCGCCGCGCGATCAGCCCCGCGATCTGCCGCACCGTCATCGGCCCATGCGCCGTTTCCAGCCAAAGCGCGTTCGCCTCGTTCACGTCCCCCGAGTCGGCCGCCATCGCATTCTTGAAGAGCCCCGGCCGGTGCTCGATCTTGAGAATCTTCGCCTCCACCGGGCTCCGGTTCACATGTACATTGAACACAGACAGAAAAATTGAAATCCGCTTGCACCGCCCTGAATACCACGGGCTCGACTCGAGATCCTCGACCGACGTCACCTTGCCGTCCGCAGGGCTGACCACGTCGCCCGGACGCGTCGATATCCGGCGCGGAGGGTCGCGAAAGAAATTGACCATAAAGAGTCCCGGCAGCAGCGCGGGCCATCCCCACAGGGCGTGCCCCGCCGACACGCTCCACGCCACCAGCCCCATTCCCGCCGCCAGCGTAGGCAGATAAAACGGCGCACCCGTACGCCACGCGCTAAACTTTACCTTCAAAGCAGACCCCGATCCTTAAGACTCACATAGCGCCCATCGCCAAAGATCACATGATCCAGCATTCGCACGCCGATCAACTCTCCCGCCTCGGCCAGCCGCCGCGTAAGCGCCAAGTCATCCCGGCTGGGCTCCGGATCGCCGCTCGGGTGGTTGTGACAGCAGATCACCGCGCTCGCACCCTCG
>VFKU01000003.1 GCA_009885415.1 Rhodothermota bacterium | reverse complement strand
GGCAAGAGCACGATGCTCAATCTCATCACCGGCCTCCTCACCCCAGACAGCGGCAAAGTCATCGTGGACGGCGCGGAAATCCAGGGTCTCGGAGATGCCGCGCTCGACGCCTTCCGGGGGCAGCGCTTCGGTTTCGTGTTTCAGACCTTCAACCTCCTCAAGCCTTTCACCGCGCTGCAAAACGTGATGCTCGGGATGCAGTTCAGCGACACGCAACCGCAGAAAATCTGGAAGTCGCGCGCGACGGAGCTGCTCGAGCGCGTCGGGCTGGGCCACCGGCTCCACGCCAAGCCGACGACCATGAGCGTGGGCGAACAGCAGCGCGTGGCGATCGCGCGGGCGCTGGCGAACAAGCAGAAGATCGTCGTGGCGGACGAACCGACGGGCAGCCTCGATCCGAAGTCGGCGATCGCGGTGATGGACCTATTGCTGGAAATGTGCCGCGAGCAGCAGGTGACGATGCTGATGGTCACCCACGATCGCGCGCTGGCGGAGCTCCTGCCCGAGCGTTTCGATTGCTCGGGCCTGGTCTACGAGGTGAAGCCGTGAGCCTCTGGCGCATCGCGTGGATTTACCTCTGGAACCGCTGGCTGACGACCGGCCTGACGATTCTTTCTGTAGCGATGGCGGTGGGGCTGATTTCGGCGATTCTCACCGTGCGCAATGAGACCCGCGCGCGCTTCGAAGAAGAGCAACAAGCCTTCGACATCGTCGTGGGCGCGGGCAGCCCGCTCCAGCTCGTGCTCAACGCGGTCTACTTCCTCGATAACCCTACCGGCGCGATCCCGTACTCCGACTACGAAAAGATCAAGGAACGGATCAATCGAGGAGAGGAAGACGAAAGAGAGAAGGACGTTCTCTACGCATTCCCGGTCGGCATGGGCGACACCTACAAGCACTTCAGCATCGTCGGGACGGAAAAGGAATTGTTCGCCTACCCGTGGGAAAATCCGAACACGGGGGAGAAGCGCTACCCCTTCAAGATCGCCGAGGGCCGCTTCTTCGATGCGCCCATGGAGGCGGTGGTCGGGTTTCAGGTGGCGCGTGCGACAGGCCTCAAAGCCGGCGATACTTTCTCCAGCAATCACGGAAACTACGAACTGTCAGCCGATGCGGCGGAGTTCGACCACAGCAAGGAAAAATACAAGGTGGTCGGTATACTCAAGGCCTCCGGCACCTCGAACGATCGCGCGATTTTTGTCGACCTGCGGTCGGTGTGGGATTTGCACGACGATCACGAGACCGCTCCGGAGGCCCCAGCCGTAGCGGCGCCGACGGACAGCGGGCCTGAGCACCATGATGATCGCCTCGTTACCGCCGTCCTTGTCGATCTTTACAGTCCCGCGCAACGCTTCAGCTTCTTGGATGTCATCGGGAAAGAGTACAAGCTCACGGGGGCGATTCCCGTGATTCAGATTCTCCGGCTCTACAACCAAATTCTCGGGCCGGCGGTGATCATCATGATCGCCGTGGGCTATGTTGTCGTCGCGATCTCGGCCTTGTCGATTCTGATCGGCCTTTATTTATCCATTATTCAGCGCCGGCGCGACCTTGCTATAATGCGCGCGCTCGGCGCTTCGGCCTACGAGATTTTCGGCGCGGTCATGATCGAGGCCTTGCTCGTCACGCTGATGGGCATCGCCTCGGGCTGGGTGCTCGGCAAAGGCGTGGCCTTCGGCCTGGGCCAGTACATGGCCCGCGCCTACGGCTTCGCGATGGCGGGCCTGGGCACCAGCCGGGAAGAGATTAGCTTTTTCGCGATCGTCGCGGTGGTGGGACTGCTGGCTGGCATCCTTCCGGCCTGGCAGGCCTACCAGACGGATGTTGCGCGGGACTTGCAGGCGAATTAACGAGGGACACGGACGTGAAGCGGCGCACAAAACGAGACCTTCTGGTGTTCACTGCGGTGCTCGGCGTGATCGGGACGCTCGTCGTCGGAAATTCGCAGCTTCGCCGGCAGGGTCTCGCCGAAGACTTCGAAAAACTACGCGAGAACCTCGAAGCGGCGCGCGTCGGCACCGGCGTCGAGGTGCTCAAGTGGAACATTGTCCGGACGACGAAAGGGTCGTTGGGCGGGGGGGGCAAGTTCGCGCCCGAATTGATGGCCTACAACGGCAAGGAAGTGTTCATCATCGGCTTCATGGTCCCCGAGGAGCAATTCCGCGACGTCAAAGAATTCCTCATGCTGCCGATTCCGATTGAGTGTTACTTCTGCTCGCTGCCCCCGTCGCGCGACGTGCTCTTCGTAAAACTGCGAGAGGGCGAAACGGCACAAATCTACAATGAGCCCGTCCTCATCCGCGGCACCTTCACCATCAACCAAGGCCCCGGCGTGAAGTTCTTCTACTCGCTCCAAAACGCCACCCTCGAGTCCGCGCTCGACGGCGGCGAACTCACCAAGCGCCGCCTGAAACTCCAGCACATGGTTCCCGTGCACGACAAAGACGACAGCGCGCTCCTCCCCGGTTACTCCGAGAAGAAACCCGCGAAGACGGAATAATTCCCGCGGACGACCGCTACGGTTGGCGGTCGCCGTTTCGGGGTAAGACGCGGATCGTCCACAGTGGATGTCCCGCTGAAAACTTCCGTGTAGCGACAGTGAATCCATCCTCGCGGAGAAACCCGATTCGCCGCTCGTAGCGCCGGCCATCCATCATGATCAGCCAGACATCCTCATTCCGCTTGGCTGCTGCCTCGCCCGCCTCCGGCAATTCTAGCGGTGAGTGGAATTCCGGCTTGGGGCCGCGCCAGTAAAATTCGATGGACGGCACAACCAGCATGTCATCTACGTAAATTATCGGCGGCGTGCTAGATTCTTCCTGTATTTCGGCGGCGACCCGATCGAAGG
>VFKU01000417.1 GCA_009885415.1 Rhodothermota bacterium | reverse complement strand
GCGCCGCGGTCGATGGCGATGACTTCGTGTCGAGGGACGAGGAGCTCGCGCAGTTGCGCATTGCCTGCTTCGAGAATGGCCTGGATCATTTGGCCTTCTTCCTCTTCGATCACGCCGTGGCCTTCGCTGTCGGCGAGCACGCTGATGATTTCCTCGTCGGTCATGAAGGGGGCCGGGGGGATGTCGTTGAAGCGCGTGATGCGGAAGAGCAGCTCGGTGAAGCGCAGCGAGGCCCAGCGCACGGGCGCGAAGACCCACTCAAGCGCCAGCATCGGCATGACCGCGAGCCGGGCGAGGGGCTCGGCAACGGAAACGGCGAGCACCTTGGGCGTGATTTCGCTGACATAGAGGACGAGCACGGTAGCCAGCAGGACCGTGAGAATACTCGCGGTGACGGCGCCGAGACCGAAGGAAGACTCGAGGAAAAGCTGGAGGCGCGCGGGGAGCAGCACGCCGATCATGATGTTTGCGAACATGTTGCCGATGAGAATGGTGCTGAGGAGCTGCGCGGGGTGGCGCATGAGACCGGTAATGAGGCGGCCGATGAGGCCCTCTTCGGAGGCCATCGCTCGCAGGCGGACGCGATGGAGCGAGAAGAAGGCGACCTCGACTGCGGAGAAAAACGCGGAGAAGGCCAAGAGAATTAAGAGACCTACCAACACGCTGGGCGAAAACTTCGCCTGAAAGTCTGCCCACGCGCCGGGGGCCGTAGCGGCGGCCGCTTGCGCCCCGTCCGGCGACTGCGCCGAGGGCGCGCCGGAAAGCAGCGTGAGCGCGAGCACCGCGGCGATAAGGGCCACGGCGGCGGTCACACGGCGGAGCGCGGGCCGTCTACTGTCCGCGTCCAATGCGACGGGATCCTCCTGCGGATGCGGCCGGACGCGATCGTGCTATGCGCGGGGCCTTGGGTCCGAACTGCCATGCGGCGGCTTCGGTGGTATCGAGGTACTCGGCCTGCTTTTGTTGCATCTGCGCCCGCTCGCGGCTCGTGTGGTGGTCGTAGCCGAGCAGATGCAACAGGCCGTGGCAAAAAAGGAGTTGGACCTCGCGGCGCATCAGTGCGCGATCGCCGCCGCAGTTGCGCTCGGCGGTCTCCAGCGAAATGGCGATGTCGCCGAGGGGCCGGGGCCCGCCGGGCATTGGAGTGTCGTCATGCTCGAAGGAGAGCACGTCGGTGGGCGCGTTTTTGCGGCGGTAGCGGCGGTTGAGCGCTGTGATCATGTCGTCGTCGCAAAGCAGCACGCTGATCTCGATCTCGCCGCGGACTTTTTCGGCGGCGCAAATGCGCTGCGCGAGGCGCTCGAGGGTGTCCCGGCGCACGAGGCGTTTCCGGACAGAGGAGGTGCGAAGAGCGACAGCGGGGGGCATTATTCGCGCGTCCCTTTCATGCGGATGACGTTGTTGGCGTCCTTGGGCGTGGGTCGTTCGGGGTAGGCCACTCGGCTGTGCATTCCGGTGCTGAGCCGGCGCGCGAGGACGTCGCCGATAACGTCGAGTTTCTTGAGCGTAAGATCGCACTCGTCAAACTGGCGGTCGGCGGCGCGGGCCTGGATGATCTTGGAGATGAACTCGCGGACGCGGTCTTCGTTGGGGTTCTTGATCGAGCGGACGCCGGACTCAACGCCGTCGCAGATCATGAGAATCGCCGTCTCGGGGCTTTGCGGTTTCGGTCCGGGATAGCGGAAATCCTCCTCGCGGACGTCGCCGTGCTTGGACTGCTCTTGCGCCTGCTGAAAGAAAAAGCTGATCAGCATGGTGCCGTGGTGCTCGAGGATGCCGCGGACGATGGGTTGCGGGAGGTGAAATTCGCGGGCGATCTCGACGCCCTCGGTGACATGCGAAGCGATCGCTCGCGCGCTGAGGCGGGGCGAGAGCTCGTCGTGAATGTTGTAGCCGGTCTGGTTTTCGCTGAAATACTCCGGCCGGCGCAGCTTGCCGATGTCGTGGTAATAGGCGCAGACGCGCGCCATGAGGCCGTTGGCGCCGACCGCATCGGCCGCGGCTTCGGCAAGCTGGCCCATGGCGAGGCTGTGCGCGTAGGTAGCGGGGATCTCGATGGCGAGCCGGCCGAGCAGCGGATTGTTGAGGTCGGAGTATTCGAGGAGTTGGATGTCGGTGGTGATGCCGAAGAGCCGCTCGAGCGGCGAGAGCAGGCCGGGCACGACGAAAAGACAGATGCCGCCGTTGAGTACGATGAGGAGCATGGCGCGCATCGTGTCTTGCATCGCGGGCCAGGAGAATACGGTGCCGCTGCTGAGGATCATCGCGAGGGCGGCCACGAGACCGATGGCGGTGCCGTGCAGCGCGGCGCGCGCCATGTCGGTACGCTTGCGGACGGTGTAGAGGCTCAGGATCGCGGTGTAGGCCATCGCGCCGCTGACGAGGAACAGGCGCCAGTTTTGTCCGTATTGCACCGAGAGCAGCACGGCCATGATCAGCGTGGTCATCGAGGCGAGGCGTGGATTAGTGAGAATCGTGATCAGCATCGCGCCCGCCGCAAGCGGGACGAGGTATCCGGAGGGTTCGAAGTACATCATAATGCGGCCGAGCACGAGGGTGCCGCAGGTGATGAGGAGCGCGGTATTGAGCGCGGTGTAGGGGCTGCATCGGCGATCGCTGAGCACGGGCATGGAGCGAGAGAGCGCGGTGAGCAGCAGGCCAACGATGATCACGTTGGCCAGGATCTGGCTGAACACGCCGCGGGATCCGCGCGAGCTGCCCTCGAGTATGTCCCAATACGAGCGTACGTCCCGGCGGGTCTGTTCGCTCCAGGGATAGCCCTCGGCCTGGAGGATCGAATTGACCGCGATCGGTCGTACCACCGGCGGCGTCATGCTTTGCGCAAGCTGGCGTTCGCCTTCGGTCAACACCTGGTCGTAGACGAGGGTGTCGATCACGCCGAGCCGCGCCATTTCATAGGCCGCAGACGAGAGCGCCGTCCAATCGACTGTGCGCGCGGGATCGCGTTCTTCGTATTGTTTGGCGAGGGCCTCGATTTGCTGCCGCAACCGCGCGCGTGCGGTATCGGGTCGCAATACTTCGGAAACGGCGGCTTCGGACTTGAGCGGCAGGTCGCCGGCGATTTCGGGCCGGGTGACGACGATTTTCTGACCGGCGTCGGCCGTCTGTTGGAGGACGCCCGAGAGCAAAATGTATTGCAGGCCGTCGAGCGTGAGGCGCGTGAGCGCGTCGACGTTGGCGAACTGCATGCCCTCGGCGGGGGCGTCGGTGAGCCCGAGCACTGCGCGCGGCGCGGCGGCCGCGGCGGCCTTCGGTTTGTCGGCGAAGCGACGCCGCGGCAGCGAATCGAGGTCGGGCTGAATCCACAGCTTGAGGTAGGCGGCGTCGGGGAAGCCTTCAAAGAGGGGGTCGGTCCTCCAGCGGCCGACAACGGTATCGAGCACACCCGAGACGGCTTCCTCGACCGACTGCGCTGAGGTCGAGGCGCGTAGCGCTTCGTTGATCGCGAGCTCAACTTCGGCGCGGCGATCCTTGAGCGTGGTAATGCGCTGCTGGAGCGTGAGCAATTGGTTGGCGAGGCGCTCGCGATCCACTGTGTAGATGCCGGGCACCGCGGCGGCGGCCAGTTCGCGGGCGTCTCGTGTGGCTTGCAGGTCTTCGGAGTCGAAGGCGAAGGCGGCTTGGACGGTCTGCGAGGCGACCGTTTCGGCGTTGATGTCGTAACGCCCGAGCGGATCGCCCAGGAGGCGGAATCCGGTGACGGCGGCGACGAGCACGGCGAAGGCGAGAAGGATGAGCAGCCGTTCGACCTGCTTCTTCCGGTAGGCGAGCGACGGCGATTCGGCGGGGCCCCATCCGGCCCCCCCGCGGCCCTTGCGTTTCGTAGTTGTGCGATTCATCGGGTCACACCGATCGCTTTTCGCGCGCCGGACTCACTCTGCGGTCTCGCGGCCTTCGACGGGGGCCGACGCGGCTTCCTCGTCGGCCTCGTAGGCCGCGACGATGTTTTGCACGAGCCGGTGACGGACGATGTCGTGGCGGCTGAGATCGACCACCGCTATGCCCTCGGTTTTGCTGAGGATGCGGCGCGCCTCAGCGAGGCCGGAGCGTGTGCCGCGCGGCAGGTCTACCTGGGTGAGGTCGCCCGTGATTATCGAGCGCGAACCTTCACCGAGGCGGGTGAGGAACATTTTCATTTGTTCGCTGGTGGTGTTTTGCGCTTCATCGAGGATGGCGAAGCAGCGGCTCAACGTGCGACCGCGCATATACGCCAGCGGTGCGACTTCGATCTGGTCGCGGTCGAAAAGTTTTCGCGCTTGGGTGGTGTCGACGATCGCGTAGAGCGCGTCGTAGAGCGGGCGCAGGTAGGGATTGACCTTCTCCATGAGGTCGCCGGGCAGGAAGCCGAGGTTCTCACCCGCTTCCACCGCCGGGCGGGTCAACACAATGCGGTCGACCTCCTTGTTCAACAGCGCCGAGAGCGCCGCGGCCATGGCGAGGAAAGTCTTGCCCGTGCCCGCGGGCCCGGAGACGATGACGCACTCGTGGGCGCGGATGGCGTCGAGCAGGAGCTTTTGTCCGTGGGTGCGCGGCTTGATGGCGATGTCGCGGCGCAGCGCGGCCGGCACTTCGCCCAGGACCGCGCCAAGGTTTTTTGCGCCGTGGCCGTTTCCATTGGATTGGCGCAGGGCGTAGGCGACGTCTTCAGGAGTGGGGGTATGGCCTTTTCGGATGGCGATCAGAAGTTCGTCGAGTACGGTGCCGACGCGCTCGGTGTCGTTGACTTCGCCGAGGACGACAACCTTGGTCCCGCGATCCACGATTCGGACGGGCACCACCTTTTGGATGCTCTTGCGTAGTTCGCCGTTTCGGCCCAGCAGCTTAATGGCCTCTTCGGGGCTATGTAGGATGAGTTCGTGTGTCAGGGTAATTAATCTGGATTTAGGGGGCCGTGGCGGCGGGGAGCTCGACGCGATAAATCTTCTCCCCTTCCCGCACCAGGCCTTTGCTCCGCCGGACTTCAGTTTCGACGGCCAGCGGATCCCTGTCCAAGTCCTCCACGCGCTGCCGGAGCGCCGACTCTTCCTTGCCGAGGTCGTCGCGCCGGGCTTCGAGTTGTTTAACCACGTCCTGGCTATAGCGGTAGTCGGAATAGAGACCGAGCAGATCGTTGCGTCGCGCGAACGCAATCATGCCCACGGCAAAGAGGGCCACCGCCGCCCAGTACCAGCCCCCACTCATGCGCATCATGCCGTGTGGTCCCTGCCCTTTCGGGCCATTCACCGCAGATTGTAGAAGGCGGCCCGACCGGGGTATCGCGCTTGAGGGCCGAGCCCCTCTTCAATCCTGAGAAGCTGATTATACTTCGCCAGGCGGTCGCTGCGCGAGGCCGATCCGGTTTTGATCTGACCGGCATTCGTCGCCACGGCTAGATCGGCAATAAAAGTATCTTCCGTCTCGCCGCTGCGATGGGAAATTACCGTCGTAAACCCAGCCCTATGAGCCATTTGAATGGTGTCGAGGGTTTCGGTGAGTGTTCCGATTTGGTTCACTTTCACCAGCACGCTGTTCCCGGCCCCTTCCTTGATTCCCCGCTCCAAGAAGCGCGTGTTGGTCACAAAGAGATCATCGCCGACCAGTTGGACCGTCTTTCCCAGCTTCTCGGTCAGCTTTATCCAGCCGGCCCAGTCGTCTTCCGCGAGTCCGTCCTCGATCGAGATGATGGGGTATTTCGAAACCCAATCCGCCCAGAAGGCGATCATGTCGGCGGAGGATTTTTTGGGTTTGGCTTCTGCTTCGAGGAGGTAGGTCTGGCCTTTGTGGAACTCGCTTGAGGCGGGGTCGAGCGCGAGCCAGACATCCTTGCCGGCGACGTAGCCGGCGGCCTTGATGGCTTTGAGGATGACTTCGATGGCTTCGACGTTGGATTTCAGGTTGGGAGCAAAGCCGCCTTCGTCGCCGACCGCGGTGTTTAGCTTCATGCCCTTGAGCACGTCGCGCAGCGCGTGAAAAATTTCGACGCCCATGCGCAGCCCCTCGGCGAAGGTAGGCGCGCCGGCCGGCATCACCATGAATTCCTGAACGTCCACGTTACTGTCGGCATGGGCGCCGCCGTTGAGGATGTTCATCATCGGCACGGGAAGCACATGGGCCCGGGGACCGCCGAGGTATCGAAACAGGGCCAGTCCGCAGGCTTGCGC
>VFKU01000441.1 GCA_009885415.1 Rhodothermota bacterium | reverse complement strand
TGCTGAAGCGAAAGATGATGTAGGGCAGGTCGTAGCACTGCGCGTAGGAATAGACCAGCGCCTCGCCGGCGATCTTGCTGGCGGAGTAGGGGCTCTCGGTGAAGGCGAAGTCCGCGTGGGACTCCTCGGTGATGTAGCGGTGGATGTCGCCGTAGACCTCGCGCGAGCTCGAAAAGATCAGCGGCAGCTTGTGTTGTCGGCAGAATTCGAGTGCGTTAAAGGTCATCGTGATGTTCTCGAGCGCGCGATCGGGCTGCGTGACCAACTCGTGGACCTTGGCGTGCGCGGCGAAGTGGACGACCAAGTCTATTTTGTCCGGGTAGACCGCATGGCCGATGCCGTGCTCGAAATTCTTGTACGGCGTGCTCAGGTCTTGCAGCAGCGTCTCGATGCGGTCGGTCCAGGTGTTGGGCCGGATGTCTACGCCGTAGACGAAGTGGCCGTTGTCGAGAAGGCGCAGGGCGAGATTCGTGCCGATTTGGCCGCTCGACCCGGTAATCAATACGCGCATGCGCTGGGGGTCCGATCAGAAGTCGAAGAGGGGCGTCGAGAGATAGCGCTCGCCCGAGTCGGGTAGGATAACGACGATATTTTTTCCAGCGTATTCGGCGCGCGCCGCGAGGCGCAGGGCGACGGCCGTCGCTGCGCCGCAACTGATGCCGCTAATGAGACCCTCTTCGCTCCCGAGCCGGCGCGCGACCTCGAAGGCCTCGTCGCCGGTGACGAGTTCGATGCGATCCACGACGGACATGTCGAGAATCTCCGGACGAAAGCCCGCGCCGATGCCTTGGATCCGGTGCGGGCCAGGATCGCCGCCGGAGAGCACAGGGGACTCGGCGGGTTCGACCGCGATCATCTCAACTTTCTTCTTCTGCTGCTTGAGGTAGCGACCGACGCCGGTGATCGTGCCGCCGGTGCCGACGCCGGAAACGAAAACATCGACGGTGCCGTCGGTGTCGTTCCAGATTTCCGGACCGGTAGTCTTGAAATGAATCTCGGGATTGGCGGGGTTCTTGAATTGCTGCGGGAGGAAATAGCTCGGGTTCTGTTTACAGAGTCGCTCGGCTTCACGGATCGCGCCGGGCATGCCGGCCTCCGCCGGTGTCAGGATGAGTTGCACGCCGTAGGCTTTGAGCATGTTGCGCCGCTCGAGGCTGAAGGATTCGGGAAGGGTGAGGATGAGCTTGTAGCCGCGCGCAGCCGCAACGAAGGCGAGTGCGATGCCCGTATTGCCCGAGGTCGGCTCGATGATCGTGCCGCCCGGCTTGAGCACGCCGCGCTTCTCCGCGTCCCAGACCATGTTCGCGCCGATGCGGCACTTGACCGAATACGCGGGGTTGCGGCCTTCGATCTTGCCGAAGACGCGGCCTTTGAGGCCTTTCGCGAGATGGTGCAACTCGACCAGCGGCGTGTTTCCTATGCTCTCGCTCGCGTCGCGGAAGACCCGCATGGACAGTTCCTAGGTGCGTATTGAATCGCGCCCCCAAGCGCGATCTGGGAGGTCGATGCTAACAAAGAGACGGGGAGGATTCCAGCGGCGCGGGGACGGACTCGATTACGATAACGATAACGATTACGATAACGCGCACGAGGGAGAAATCACGTGCGCGGAATTTTGCTTGGCGTGTGCATGCTGTTGGCGGGTTGCGGGCCGAGCATTCACAATGCCGTCGCGAAGGACGACCTCGCGGCGGTGAAAGCGATGCTCGCGGAAGACAAGAGCGTCTGCGATGCGCGGGACCGGATCGGAAAGACGCCGCTACATTTTGCGGTGAACTTCGCGCGGCAGGAAATTTTTGGGGAGTTAGTCGCGGCGGGTTGCGATGTGAACGCCGTGGACGACACGGGGATGACGCCCTTGCATGTGGCGGCCTTCGTTGATTTGCCGGAGGCGGTGCCGG
>VFKU01000336.1 GCA_009885415.1 Rhodothermota bacterium | reverse complement strand
TGGAGGCGGCGGCGGCGGGCGCTGGGGTAGCGCGCTACGGGGGCGGCAAGGGGGCGATGCTTGCGGCGATCGTGGGTACGATCATCGGCGCAGCCGTGGGAACCCCACTGATCCCGATTCCGATTTTGGGCACGATCATCGGGGCGTGTGCGGGCGCGTTTGCCTTCGCGGGACTCTACGAGGTCTTGGTGTCGAGACGCCGGTTCGAAGAAGCGGCCCGGGCCGGATACGGAGCGGCACTGGGCAAAATCGCCGGCATGTTCGCCAAAACGCTGGTGGGGTTCGCGATGCTGTTTGCCGCATTTCTGAATTACTGACGACGGGCCACGCCAATCCCGCCGGCTTGCATGTCCGCGGGCCGCTTGGGCACACTATGGGGGTAGCTTCGTCTCGATGGGGCGGGCTCGATAGGCCAGTTGAACCAGGGATGCCCGCGGACGCGCTATGGCGATGAAGCGTATCGTAATTCAGCCCGACCCGCGGCGAAAGCGCGTGCAGGTCGAGATCGAGTGGCCGGGGGCGGCGAGTGTTGCCCTGGAAATTATCGATTCGAGTGCGCGCGTAGTTGGTGCGCCCGGTTCACACAGCCTCGCTCTCCCTGAGTTCATTCCCTGGACCCCCTCCACCCCAGGCCTTTACACGCTTCGGTGCAGTGCCGACGGCGGCCCCGCCTTCACCCGCAGCTTCGGTATGCGGGAGGTGTCGGTTCAGGAGCAACGGTTTAGCATTAACCAACGTCCTCTCGCGCTCAAGGGACTTGTGTACCCGTCGGCGGGCAGCGCGGACGCGGCGGACTACGTGGCGCGGGTCATCAGCGCCGGTTTCAACTGGGTCCGTTGCACGGCCGGCGATGGGGGCGTCGATGCCCTGCTGAACGCAGCGGATTCCGCCGGGCTCCTCGTTTCGCTGCGGGTGACGGGCGACGCTGGGGAGGACGGTTCGCTCGCGGACGTGATTGATCGGCTGCATCACCATCCTTCACTTCTTTTTTGGGAGTCCGAGGACTCCGAAGCGGCCATCGCCCTGCTCCGAAAGAACGACCCGACGCGGCCGGTCGTGATCCGTGGGGCCACGGGCGCTAGCGGCCGGGTGTTTCGTCCGTTTCATGCGGAGGCGGAACGCTTCGAGGCTGTTGAGGTGGCGACTTTTTCTCCTGTTTCGCGCGAAACAGAATCGTTCCTGCTCCAACTGGGTCATCCTTCTGCGTTGAATCTTGTGAGTATTTCCGGATTTTCTCCGTCGGCAGGCGAGGCTTCTGTAGAGCTTGATTCCTTGCTCGCGGAGAGTGCGCGCATCTGTGTGGAACAACTTCGGGCGAATCCGCGCGTCGCGGGGTATTGCGTCGAAGGGGTCTTTCCCGCGGGATGCAAGGCGGAGGGTCCGATGCAGTCCGCTCTTGCGGAGGGGCAAGCGGCGGTACGGGCGGTGATTTCGCTGGCGCGCACGAATTTGGTGCCGCGCGAAGAGGTGGAGGTGTCGGTCCTCCTGCTGAACGAGGTGAAGCTGGAG
>VFKU01000915.1 GCA_009885415.1 Rhodothermota bacterium | reverse complement strand
GTCGGCGTCGGCGAGGCGCGTTATCGCAAGATGGAGACTTATTCCAAAGGGATGTGCCAGCGCGTGAAGTTCGCGCAGGCGATCATCCACGATCCCAAGCTGCTATTGCTCGATGAGCCTACGAATGGTCTCGACCCCGCGGGACGCATCGAGATGCTTGATCTTATCCTCGAGCTCTCGCAGAAACGCGACATCGCGGTTGTGCTCTCGACGCACCTGCTGCCGGATGTCCAGCGCGTCTGCGAGCACGTCGTCATCGTAAACGAGGGGCGCGTCGTCCGCAGCGGGACGATCGGCACGCTGACCGCGACGCGCGAAAACGTCGTCGAAGTGCGCGTCCACGCACAGGGCGAGGCCTATGCCGCGGCGGTCGCGCGCATGGGATGTTCGGTGAAGGTACTGCTCGACGGCACGCTGCGCGTTTCCAAGCCGGCGGCGATGCGCGCCAACGAGTTCTTCCGCATCGCGCGCGAACTGGGCACGCACCTGCGCTACTTGAAGCCCGTGCGCCAGACCCTCGAGGACACCTTCCTCGAAGCGATCGGCCATGCGCCGGGCGCCGGGATTTCCTCCAATGGCAGGGATCGCGCGGCGGCGTTGACTCCTGCGACCACAACGAACACGGAGCGCGACTAGCGATGCCCGTCTACGACCTATCCTACCGGAGTTACGAGGGCACGCTGCGCAGGCGGGGGCGCTGGGCCGTGATCGTCGGCCAGGAACTACGCGTGCTGCTCAGCCGCAGGATGTTCATCTTTCTCGTGCTGCTCGGAAATTTCCATTTGTTCGTGCGGGTGCTTCACATTTATGTGTTGGATGTTCTCGCGGCGAACCCGAACGCGCGCGCGCTGGGCGGCCTCTCGGGCGCCGATCTGGAAAATACCGGCGCCTGGGTATACTTCGATTTCCTGCGTATGCAGAGCCCACTCGTGTTCCTCACGCTGATCTATGCCGGCTCTGGACTCATCTGCAACGATTCCCGCAATAACTTGATGGAAGTCTATTTCTCCAAGCCGATCCGTTGGCACGATTACGCGGCCGG
>VFKU01000272.1 GCA_009885415.1 Rhodothermota bacterium | reverse complement strand
TTCTCGAGCACCACGTTGCGCCCCTTGGGGCCCAGCGTCGCCTTGACCGCCCTGCTCAGCTTGGTCACGCCGGCCAAAATACCGCGCCGTGCGCCTTCGCCAAATTCCAGTTGCTTCGCGCTCATGTACCGTAAACCTCCTCAGTCAGAGTCAAAATGCCCGCAGCGCGGACATTACTCGATGATCGCAAGTACGTCGTCCTCGCGCACAATGATGTGTTCCACGTCGTCAATCTTCACTTCCGTCCCCGCGTACTTGCCCAGTAGGATGCGGTCGCCCTTCTTCACTTCCATCGGAATCAGCTTGCCGGTGTCGTCGACCTTGCCCTTGCCGACAGCGACCACCTTGGCCTCCTGCGGCTTCTCTTTGGCCGAATCCGGAATGATGATGCCGCCGCGGACGGTCTCCGAGGCTTCCTCGCGCTTGACCAAAATGCGGTCGCCCAGTGGACGAATCTTCATTGCGTGTCTCCCTTCCAATTACCCGTGTTGAGGCCCGAAACCAATTTACCCAATGCCCAGCCGTCCAGCATGTCCATTCACGCCTTCCAAGACCGGGCTTCACTCGAGGAGCAATAGAACCAAGGACTTAGAGCCGGTTCTTAGCAGCCAACGAAAGCGAGTGCTAAGAATACCAAATCAATTACCCCGAGTCAATAGCCCACTCCCCAACTCCTGCCCAAGCCCCGCGCAGCTCCCCACCGCGCTACTCCCCATTCTTCCCATGCTTCCCCTTCCTCCCCTCCTCCTCCCCACGGCCCCGCGCCCTTCCCCCACTGGAAACCCGCGCCCATTTCTGCGAAACTGTCCACCGAACTTCACTGGGGTGAGCCAATGGCGGAACCAACTCCGGGGAAATCTGCACCCGCAGTGGCCCCGCAACGCTTTCAGCAGGTCGATGCCGACGCCGTCTGCGAGCAATGCGGCACCGTCAACGACGACGGCACGCTCATTTGCCGGATCTGCGGCCAAAACCTTCGCGATCAACGCGTGCGACGCCTGTCCGGCGCCCAGTCTCCGGCCGCCCTCGGCGAGAAGGTCAACCGCGTCCGCGTATTTACCGGTATCCTCTCGGTCATCGGCATCCTCCTGATCGTCGTCGCTGCCATCAGCATCCGCAATATCGAAGCGGGCCTGACCAACGCGCTCAGCGAAGAACCCATCAGCAACACGGCCTTCGAAAAATTGCAGGGCGGACCTTCTGCCGCCATCTACGATGAGCTCACCGCCGAACTCCAGGACTACCCCAGCACTCGCGCCCAGATGAAGGACGCGCTCGACAATCCGGTGGCCGAGGCCTCCTACAACGGCCGTTACATTATTCTGCGGCAGGGAGCGCTCACCCCCGATCGCGTCATCGGCGAGGCCGCCCTGCGACGCCGCGGCGACCGCGTATATTTCGTCGCCCAGATCACGGACCCCGTCCTCGAGATCCGCGGCTTCGCCGGTCTCGAAAACGTCCAGGAAGACGGTGCCGAAGAAGGCACCGTGCGGCCCGTCGTCCGCAACACCGCCGGCTACCTCAACGAGGACGGCGTCGAAATCCGCGGACGCGGCCTGGCCGAACCCATCGAAGCAGGCGGTCACCGCGTCTTGGTGATGCAGGCCGGCGAGTCCGCCGAAGCCCCCAGTGTCGAAGCTGAACTCTTCGCCTACCGGATTCGCTAGGGACGCGTGCGCTCGCGTGATCGCCTCGGCCCATGACTGAAAAGACCGGATTTTTCGGCCGGCTCCGCGAACGCCTCGGAAAGACGCGCACCGGACTCGTCGACGGCGTCCGCGCCGTCCTCGGCACGCGCCCCAAACTCGACGCAGAAACCATCGAAGATCTCGAAGCGCTGCTCATCCAGGCCGATGTCGGCGTGCAGACCGCCGCCGAGATCCTCGAGCGCCTGCGCGAGACCGCGAGAGAGAAACGCCTCGCGTCGAGCGACGATATCGTCGCCGCGCTCAAGGCCCTGCTCCTCGAAATCCTCGAACCCGGCGATCACACGCTTTCCTGGACCGCCGACCCGCCGCCCCACGTCACCCTCGTCACCGGCGTGAACGGCTCCGGAAAAACCACCACCATCGGAAAGCTCGCCTCCAAACTCAAGGCCGAAGGAAAAAACGTCATCATCGGCGCGGCGGACACCTTTCGCGCCGCCGCCTCCGATCAACTCGAAGTATGGTGCGAACGCGCCGGAGTGCCCATCGTCAAATTGCACGCCGGCGCCGATCCCGCGGCCGTCGCCCACGACGCCGTCCAGGCCGGCCTCACGCGCAAGGCCGACTGCGTCATCATCGACACCGCCGGACGACTCCACACCAAAATCAATCTCATGGAAGAACTCAAGAAACTCTACCGCGTCGTCGCCAAACTCCAGCCCGGCGCCCCGCACGAAATCTTGCTCGTCCTCGACGCCACCACCGGACAGAACGGCCTGCAACAGGCGCGCAAGTTCACCGAGACCATGCACGTCACCGGCATCGTACTCACCAAACTCGACGGCACCGCCAAAGGCGGCATCGTCATCGCCATCCAAAAGGAACTCGGCATCCCCATCAAATACATCGGCGTCGGCGAAGGCATCGACGACCTTCAACCCTTCAGCCCCCGCGACTTCATCGACGCTTTGTTCAGCTAATCACCTGTACGGTATTCAGCCATTCCTGTCCGCAATTCGGACACACATTTCCGCAATGCAGCACCGCCTCTCCACGCCACCACTACCGATCGGCCCTATAATATGGGCAAAAACGCTGTTCGTATTCCGGACGTCGCGTTGGCAAGAATCTTGCCTTTAGTCTGCCGCACTTTGATACATGCGTTGCCAAAACCGCTGTTGTGTTATACTATCCTTAGTAAAGTATGCGGCTTGTCATTACTGGCCGGGGGAATATCAAGTGACGCTTTGCCCCAGGTGTGGTGTTCCTGAGCCCTCAGCCCAGGATGATGTGGGCGCGGCTCAACTCTTTTCCTGCCGCTCCTGCCAAGAGGCCTTTCTCGTCACCCACTTGCGCGCAGGCGTGGCCGTCGAACCCGCCCTGCCGCCGCCACTGCTCTCGAGCCGCATCGCGCCGGGCTCGGTAATGGAAGGCGTGTTCGCGTCGCTCGATCTCTCGATCGAACAACTGCCGACCATTCCCGTGGTGCCGCAACGCGTCCTTTCTGCGATTCACGATCCCCTCACCACCAGCGAAGACCTCGCGCGAATCATCAATGAGGACGCAACGCTCAGCCTTCGCGTGCTCAAGCTCGCCAACAGCGTCTTCTTTTCCGGCCGACAGTCCATCTCCGACATGAAAATCGCGTGCGCGCGTCTCGGCATGCGCAACATCGCCAACATCGCCAACGTCGTTGCGCAGGCACACCTCTACCGCAGGGCCAACCCGATCTTCTCCGATATCATGCCCGGCCTCTGGTCGCATGCCGTGGCGACCGCGAGGCTCGCCGAAATCCTGGCGGCATCCGCCAAGGGCCTTCCGTCAAAAACCATCTTCCTCATGGCGCTGGTGCACGACATCGGCAAACCTGTGCTGCTCGACGCGATCGTTCATCGCTATCAGGGCCGCGCCGGACGCCTCAAGGAAGACCCGGACCTGCTTGTCCGCATCCTCGAGGAATTCTCCCCCTATGCCGGGCTCCGCGTCACACAGCACTGGAATATGCCCCAAGAGATACGATTCGCCACCTTCTACTCCCAGGCGCCCGGGGCCGCTCCCGTGATCTATCGCCGGTACGCCCTTCTCATCGCACTGGCGAGCGGTATCGCCGATATCTCCGGCCATGGAATCGGCGGAAAAATAAATACGAATCTTGACCAGCTCGTCGTCGACTTCGCCTCTGAACTCACCCCCGGTGACCTTGACCGAGTGATGACGGAAGCCGGCCCGCAAATCGCCCCTTACCTCGAACTGGCCGACGCGATGTGAATTGAGACCCAAAGCGGTGCCTGTAGTCCCGTAAAATTCTAACGCGCCAATGACAGGAACAGGCCATGCAAGACACCACGACGGAAGAGCGCGCCTCGATCCATTGCCCTCAGTGTGCCGCGACGCTCTATCCACGTTGGGCCGAGTCCGCCGAGATCTCGCTGGAGACCTGCCCCGGCTGCGAGGAAGTCATTCTCATCGAAGG
>VFKU01000082.1 GCA_009885415.1 Rhodothermota bacterium | reverse complement strand
ATGCAGCGCCGTCCCGCGATCGAGATAGAGCCGCCCGAGCACCTTGCCGAGATTCGCGCCCGCCAAAAGAGGAACGCGCTTCCCCCACCGGCGCAGGGCATAAGACCCGATAAAAATAAGCGCAAGAACGACGCAAAGCGCCGCGATAGTGCGAAGCACCCGATCCGAGCCAACGGGAGTGCCCACCTCGCGGGGAGTCGTTTCGGGGGCGGCCGCCGCAGCAGCATCAACCTTGTCCATCTCCGCGCCTACCTGCTGCGTGAGCGAATCGACGGGGACTGCGGGCGCGTCTTGCGAATAACTCGGCCAGGCAACCGTCAGCGTCAGCGCCGCCGCAACAGCCCATCGTGCGAAACACCTACGCATGTCCGTCTCCGGCGCCGCTGGTTCCGGCGTTGTGCTCGGCCAGGCGGATATGGAGCGAATCGCCCATCACGACGATCTCGCCCTTGGCCATGGAGAGTCCGTTGACGGCGACGTCCGCCATCTGGCCGGCGAATTTATCGAGAACGACGAGCGATCCCACTTTAAGCGCCAACACGTCGCGCACTTTCATCTGCACACGCCCCAGTTCGGCGGTAATCGTCAGGGGGACCGCACGCAGGTCCTGCATCGTGAGGTGCACGCCCTGATACGCACGCGCGAGCGTCGAGTCGAGTTCCTCGATCTGCGCGGCGGCGACCTGCTCGACAGCCATGCAGCGCTACCTCATCACTCGCGGCTCACACAGGATCCTGGACCACGAAAGTGTGGTGAAGGACCGCCGTAATCTTGATTTCATCGTCTGGTTTTTCCTGGAGCTTCTTGAGCAACTCATTCGTTTTCTGTAGCGCCTGCTTCTGAATGCTCTCCTTGATCAGGAGCGTATCGTCCAGCTCGGCACGCGACTTCGAATCATGCAACTTGTTGATTATATCAATAAAGCGGGCCTTGTGGGCCTCCACCAGATGCGCCGTCTCTGCGTTGTTGCACTCAAGCGTCACGCCAAACTGCAGCAAGGCCGCGGGGCCGCTTCCGTCGCGCACGACATTGACCGCGACCGACGTAAGGTCGACCGAAACCGCATCGTGCGGAATCGCGTGCCCGTCTTCCTCGTGGGCGCCCGCCTCGGTGTGGGCGTCAGGATCCGTTAGCATCGGCGCAAGCACAAACAGATAGGTCGCCAGGCCGCCAATGGCCGCGACGAGAACAACGCCCACCAGCATCAGCAGACGGCCCATGCCACCGCCCTTGGGCGACTCCGCTTCCTTCTTTTTCTCTTCAGGCATGACTGTCCCCCACCGCAACGCGCGCCGACGTCCCGTTTCCCCCGTCTACCGCAATTTTCGCAGGCTAAGCCCGATCTTGTCAATTCATGCCCAGTACCCGGCCTAAGCGCCCAAGAGCCGCTGAAATATCTCACGCTTGTAAGCCACCACCGCCTGCCGCACCTCTTCGACCGGCTCGCGGATCATTATTTTTTGTCCGTTGTTGAGCGTAACGATCGTGTCCGGCGTCGCCTCGATTTCCTGGATCATCTCGGCGTTGAGGACGAACACATGGCCGTTCAAGCGCGTCAATCGAATCATATTCCCTCAAGGGAGAGTAGACGGGGCCGGAGGAATATCACCCTCCGGCCCCGGACGAACCAAGCACAATTAAATTAGCGGACCAGATTCACCGCTTCACCGAGCAACGTGTCGGCCGTCGTGATCGTTCTTGCGTTGGCCTGGAACCCGCGCTGCGTGATGATCATGTTACTAAATTCCGTGCCCAAATCCACGTTGGACCCTTCGAGCACGCCGCCGTTGATCGAGCCACGGCCGCCACTGTCCGAAACACCGATCTGCGCAAGCCCCGTCGAGGTGCTCGTGCGGAAGAGGTTGTCGCCCAGACGCTCGAGTCCGCCCGGGTTAGCAAACGAAGCGAGTGCGACCTGCCCCAACACGCGCGATAGGCCGTTGCTGAAGATGCCATTCACGATGCCGCCCTGACCGATGTTGAAGGCTTCAAGCACCCCGAGCGGAAAACCGTCCTGGTTCGGATTGCTCAGTTCGCTCTGCCCCGAGAGATGGCTCACATTAGCGAAATCGACGTTGAAGTCGAAGGGCAATACCGGCAGCGTCTCGCCCGTAATGTTCGCCACGCTGAGGACCGGCTCTCCGGCCGCCAAAGTACCCGCGAAGACGCCGGCCCCGTCGTCGAAGCCGTACTGACTCAACGAACCATCGGTGTTGAACAATAGGACCGCGCGCGTGCCGCCGCTGGTGCCCGCATTCACGGCCGAGGTGCTGTCATACGTCGCGTCGAAGGACCACGCATTGAACAGCGTCCCACTGACATCCACCTGCGGAATCTTGGTGAAGGTCAGCAGGATGTCACGCGGCGTGCCGAGCGAGTCAAAAACGCGGATCGTACGCGTAACCGTCGTCGCTGGCACGGGCGGAATCGCAAGCGCGTCACCCTCGGTCGCTTCGGCCGTGAGATTCCCCGCGAGCGCGCTGTTCGTCGTGGCCTGCACGATCGCCTGGCCGCCCAGCGGCACCACGAGATTGGCGACGACCGCTTGCGGATCCACGACGCCGTCCACGGCCGGGAATCCCTGGACAAACAGGCCCGTGGCCGTGTGGACCAACTCGCCGTTCGCGTTGAGCGAGAAGGACCCGTCGCGGCTGAACACCTGGCCGACGCCGTCGCTCAGCACGAAGAAGCCCGCGCCTTGTATCGCAAGGTCGGACGACACGCCGGTCTGGAGCAGCGACCCTTGACTCTGGTTGATGTCGATCGACGCAAGCTTGACGCCCAGGCCCACCTGCGAGGGGTTCGTGCCACCGAAATTGCCGGTCGGTGCGGACGCGCCCTCAAGCGTCTGACTGAACAAATCGCCAAACGACGCACGCGCGCCCTTGAACGCGGTCGTGTTTACGTTGGCGATGTTGTTGGCGATGACGTCGAGCTTGCGCTGAAACGCCTGCAAGCCCGTTACGCCGGTAAATATTGCTGTACCCATACTGTGTTTCCTCCGTTGTCGTGCGCGGCGGAATTCATCCGCCGCGCCGGGCCTCCCGGATGGGTCCGGCCCGATTCTTCCCCCGTCAGGCGCGCTCTCTCGGCGCCATGACGACCACACTGTCGATGTTCGTGAACACGGCGGGGTCGCCCGTCGGGGCGTCCATCACCGTAATCACGGTACGATTCGGCACGCCCACCACGAGCGCCAGCCGATCCATGAGGAGTAAGGCCTCGCGCGACCCTTTGGCCGCCGCGAGGTCCGCCGATTCGGCGATGCGCGCACGATCCGCGTCGCTGAAGTGGATGTTGCGATCCTGCAGCCGTTGCTGCGCATGCGCGGAAAACCGCAGCGCGGGGATCGCGTCCTGCGCGCGGGCGAGCTCTCCGGCAAACGCACCCTTGCCGCCGGGAAGCGCGGCCCCGGCTGGGCGTGTGCCCGGTGTCGCGGCCGGCGCGCCGATGCGGAGTGCGTCGATCACGTTGCCGGCGCCGCGATGCCGATGATGTTCGCCATGGACATCAGCGTACCGTCCACATCGAGCATCACAAGGCTGCCGTCGAGGTGCACCGACTGGACCACGCCGGTCCGAAGACCTCCCTCCACGTCAAGCCCTGTCACCGTGCGCCCGAGAAGCTGCGATCCGGAAATGAAGTTCAACTGATCAACATTTCCGCTTAGCGTCTCGAATTGCTTGTTCAGGTTGGTCTGCGCCTCCAGCGCCGAGAACTGCGCAAGCTGAGCGACCATCGCCGTGTTGTCCTGCGGACTCAACGGGTCCTGGTTTTTCATCTGGAGCACCAGCAATTGAAGAAATGCGTCCTTGCCGAGCTCTTGCCCGCCGATCGTGTTGGAGCCGCCGCTCGTCGAGCCCGTTGCGCTCGCGTCGGACGCGGTCTTCACCATCTGCTGCACGCTGCTCTCACCCGAGCGCGCCGCGGCCGTCTCCGCGAGCTTCTGACTCACCGCGGCCCGGGCCTCCTGCGTCGGGCTGAAGAGCCCCGTCGCGTTGGCCCGCACTGCCACTAATCCATCCATTGCACTGCACCTCCTGTCATGCCCACATGTTCAGACGGCCATCGTGACGCTGCCGCCTGTCTTGCTGTTGTCCGCGATCTCCTTGCTCATGACCGGCCGAATCGCGGTAGGCCGAGGGCGCGTAACGCGCGGAGTGACCCGCCTGCCCTTGTTGCCCGTGTTGGCCCGGCGCCGTCTGGTGGCCGGCATCGAATTGCCCGAACACCTGAATCGTTACGCGGTTCAACTCGATGCCCTCGCGGCCCATCGCTTGACGCAGACCCGCGACATGGCCCTCGAGCACCTCGCGCGCGGCCGACGTCGACGCCGTCAACACCACATCGACCCCCTCCGCGCTCGTCCGCACCGCCACCTGCATCTCGCCCAGGGAGCGCGGCACGAGCCGCACCGTGATCACCTCGTCCGTCTTTCCGGAGAGATACCGCACGCTTCGGATGACCGCATCGCCTGTCTCGCGCACGCTCACCGACTCGGGCAACAGCGCCTTGGCGGAATCCCCCGGCGCTTCGAGCCGAGACTTCACCGACGCGGAACTCTCCGCCGCGCCGCCGAGCCCAGCCTGACCCAAATCGAAGAAGGTCGCCGCCGGATTTTCCGGCTTCTGGCCTCCCGCCAACTTGAGCGTCTCGGCGGTGCTGCTGCTGCCGAACCCGTCCGGCATCGCTTGCTGCTCGAGGCCCTCGCGCGCGCCATCGATCGCCTGGCGCACAAGGTCGCTCAGCGCGACGCCTTTCATGGTGCCCTCGACGGGTTCCTGCGACTGTCCCTCGCGGATCGCCGTCACGACGACCTCACTGAGACGCCGGCCCGGCGCCGAGATTTCCGGCCCGTGACCCACGCGCGCCGCCGCAGCCCGAATCGCCGCAGTCAGCGGCGAAACGGCCTCCGCTTCGGGTTCAAGCTCGGGCCCGACCTCCGGCCTTGCCGGCGCCGGAAGCGGTGCTGGGCTGGTCTCCGCTTTCGTCTCGGCGTCAAGCACGCTCGCAGTCGTCTCCGGCTGCTTGTCGGCGACTTTCGCCGCACGCACGTCAACGACGGCCGGCGCAGCAGTCGCGTGCGGTACGCGCGGTGCACGATCGCGAGCGGCGACTTCGAACTTCGCCGCGTCGCTCGAAGCGACGACCGCTCCAGCAATCTCCGGCGTAGTGACTACGACTTCGACCTCAGCATCAGCCGGAGCGACTAAGGCCTCGGCGTCAAGCGCCGTCACCGCGGCCACCGGCAAGGGCGAATCCGCCTTGTCGCCGGATACAAACGCCACTGGCGTCGGAGAGACCACCGGCGGAGGCAACACGGCTGCCGCCAAAATCACGGCCGCCATCATCCCCGCCATCGCGTCATCGCCTTCATCGGACAGCGTGTCGGCCGTATCGCCGGGCCCCACCTCTGAACATTCGCCGCCTACTGGCCGAGTCTGTGCCTCCGCCAGCAAACGCGCAAAGGGCCCCGATTGACGATCCGAGACCTGCTCCGGCGCGGCGTCCTCGCCCGCGCCCGGCGCCGAACTCGACGCGGGACGCGGGACGATCTGTACTGCATTAATTGTGCTCATTCATGATTCACCTCCTTTCGAGTGGGATACGTTTCCGCGAATTGCGGAAACGAAAAAAGGAATGGCCGAACACACCGGGGGTGCGATCGGAGATACATGGGGCAATGCGAAACGAGGGAGTAGGCCCGTCGGTGTCTAGCGCAAAGTGCGATAAATCGGCCAGTAAAAAGGCGAAATACTCTGTCGAAAAGCCCGCTCAACCCGTCATTACGAGGAGCGCGGTTGCGACGAAGTAATCTCTTCGGCCTGAAACTCAGGGCTCCTCGAGGATCCCCCTGAAAGAAACCCGCCGACAACCAAGGATTTCAACGGAGCAGAGGCGAAACTAAGCGCCGCGGGTGCTAGAGTTTCTTCGCTTGCAGGACTTCGAGCAGCTTCGAGCGAGGCTGCGGCTGCATCTCATCGAGAATTTTTCCTCGGTTTCGATCGGAAATGAGCGGGACGATCTTGGCCGCGTCTTCCGCTTCCATCGCCGCGAGGTCTGTCGCCGCGTTCGCGGGATCCATCTTTTCCATCGTCTTCGCGATCTGCTGCAAGGCCGCGGCGTGTTGATCATCCACCTGACCGAGCGCCGCCTTCACTTCCGCCTGCGCCTTCTCGATTTCGGCCAGCGTTTGATCGAGGAGATCCTCGCGCTGGTCCAGCCGATCCTCGCGGTCTTGCAGATCCTTCTGCCACTCCTTCAGCCGCTCCTGCTCTTCCTTGATCTTTACGGTGAGCGGCGAAAGGTTCTCATTCGCGTCGGGTGGCGGTACCGGCTTCTCCTCGCGCCCGGCGAGCTTCTTGATCGTGCCCGCGTTCAGCTTTCCGGTCATCGCCAGCGGCACCAATACCGCCGCGAGAAATACGACCATCGCGGCGATCGCGATTCCAACAATTTTCATCATGTCATCGCCTCTCTAAACTCCGCCGGCGCGCGTGCGCGAATCGCATCACCGAGGACTCGTCGTGCCAGCGTTGCTCACGGCGGACGGCCTCGGCGCGCTCGGCCTTTTCCGCGCGCTCGATGAGCTTCTCCATCATGCGCTTTTGGGCCATGGCGGTTTCAAGTTCGGCCCGCGCCGCCTGCACCGTGCGCCCATGGAGCGCAATTTCGGCGTCCTTGGCGTCGGCCCGCCGGCCCAGGTGCCGCTCGAATTGGTACAGCGCCTCCACCCGCCT
>VFKU01000933.1 GCA_009885415.1 Rhodothermota bacterium | reverse complement strand
GGCGACCAGCGTCATCGGCGGCGGCGATACGGCGGCGGCGGTGGCGGAGTTTGGCCTCGCGGACAAGATGTCGCATGTGTCCACGGGCGGCGGCGCGAGCCTCGAGATGCTCGAGGGCAAGTCGCTGCCGGGAATAGCGGTGTTGACGGACGTCACGTGACGTCCTGAACATATAGGTACCCCGTCTCGGATGGGCGCAGTCACCGGCGCCCGCCTGGGTCGAGGGTGGACTCAAAGGAATGGTGACATGGCTGTAGCAAAAGATCGCAAGGCGCAAATCGTCAAGGACCACGGCAAGCACGAGGGCGACACCGGCTCGCCGGAAGTCCAAGTCGCGCTGCTCACCGAAAACATCAACGAACTCACTTCGCACTTCCAGTCGCACCCGAAAGACCACGCGGGACGCCGCGGCCTGCTCAAGATGGTCGGCCAGCGCCGCAACCTTCTGAATTACCTGAACGAGTCCAGTCTCGAACGCTACCGCGACATCATTCAGAAACTCGGCCTGCGTAAGTAACCCGTCATAAAGATTTTTTTCCGCCGCGCTCACCGTGCGGCGGTAGCCTTTGCACAAAAAACAGACAGAGACCGCGCGAGACTGGGGAACGAGGTGGAAGACGTTCCGGACAAGTTTCGACGGCGGAGCCCCGTCGAAACGAAATGGAGCGTCACTACATGCACAGCACCTCAGTAACCGTTGGATCCCGTGAGATCACCTTCGAGACGGGCCGCATCGCCCGGCAGGCGCAAGGCTCCTGCTGGGTCAAGTGCGGCGAGACCATCGTCCTCTCGGCGGTGACCTTCAACGCCACCGCCAAGCCGGGACAGGATTTCTTCCCGATGACGGTGGACTACCGCGAGAAGGCCTATGCCGCGGGACACATCCCCGGCAACTTCTTCCGGCGCGAAGCGCGGCCCAGCGAGCGCGAAATTCTCGTATGCCGCCTCACCGATCGCCCCATCCGCCCGCTCTTCCCCAAGGGCTTCCTCAATGAAGTCCTCGTCTGCCAGAACGTCCTCTCGGCCGACAACATCAGCGACCCGGACGTGCTCTCGATCAACGCCGCCTCGGCCGCGATACACCTCTCGGCGCTTCCGTGGAATGGCCCGATCGGCGCCGTGCGCATCGGGCTTATCGGCGGGGAGTTGGTCATCAATCCGACCGTCGAAGAAATGGACACCAGCGACCTCGACATCGTCGCCGCGGGCACGAGCGACGCCATCCTGATGGTCGAAGGCTCGGCCCACCAGGTGTCCGAAGACAAAATGATCGAAGCGCTCGATCTCGCGCACATTCACATCAAGCAAATCATCCAGGCGATCGACGCGTTGCGCGCGAAGGCCGGCGTGGAAAAAGTAACCTTCACTGCGCCCGCGCTCGATGAAACCGTCGTGCGCGATGTCGAAGCGCTCGCCGCGGATCGCATGAAACAGGCCCTCGCGGTCGCCGGCAAGCATGCGCGCCACGACTTGATCGATGCGCTCAAGGCCGAGGTCAAGACGCAGCTCCAGGCGCGCTACGGCGAGGAACGCTACGCGAAAATCAGCGGCGACGTCTCCGCGACCTTCGGCAAGCTCGAGAAGACCCTCATGCGCAAAATGGTCATCGACACGCGCAAGCGCATCGACGGCCGCGATCTCGATCAGGTCCGTCCGATTTCCATCGAGCTCGGCATCCTCCCGCGCGCCCACGGCTCCGCGCTCTTCACGCGCGGCGAAACGCAGACCATCGTCTCCACGACGCTGGGCACGGGACGCGACGAGCAGCGCAGCGACGAGCTTATCGGCAACGTCTTCACACGCTTCTTCCTGCACTACAACTTTCCGCCCTGGTCCGTCGGCGAGGTCCGCCGCGTCAGCGGCCCCGGTCGCCGCGAAATCGGTCACGGCAAACTCGCCGAGCGCGCACTGCAGTCGATGGTTCCGCCGGAGGAAAATGAGGCCGGCGAACACTTCCCCTACACCCTGCGCATCGTCTCGGAAGTCACCGAAAGCAACGGCTCGAGCTCGATGGCGACCGTGTGCGGCGGCTCACTGAGCCTCATGGACGCCGGCGTGCCGATCACGGCGCCGGTCGCAGGCATCGCGATGGGTCTCATCAAGGAAGGTAACGAGGCCCGCGTGCTCACCGATATCCTCGGCGACGAGGACCACCTCGGCGACATGGACTTCAAGGTCTGCGGAACGGCGAACGGCATCACCGCCTTCCAGATGGACTGCAAGATCGCCGGCGTCTCCAGCGCGCTCATGCGCGAGGCGCTCGAGCAGGCCAAGCGCGGACGCTTGCACGTGCTCGAAAAGATGAACGAAGCGATCGCCGCGCCCCGGCCGGAACTCTCGCCGCTCGCGCCGCGCATCACCACCATCAAGATTCCCGAAAGCAAGATCCGCGACATCATCGGACCGGGAGGCCGCGTGATCCGCGAAATCCAGACCGCCACCGGCGCGCAGATCAACATCGAGGACGACGGTACTGTGCAAATCGCGTGCGCGGACTCGACGGGCACCAACGCCGCGGTCGAGATGATTCGCAACCTGACCGCGGAAGCCGAGCTCGGCGCCGTTTACCACGGCACCGTCACGCGCCTCATGAACTTCGGCGCCTTCGTCAATATCGTCGGCAGCCAGGAAGGTCTCGTACACATCTCCGAACTCTCGCTGGAGCATGTCGGCGAAGTGGGCGATGTGGTCGAAGTCGGCGACGAAATCGACGTCAAGGTCATCGAAGTTGACGACATGGGCCGCGTGAATCTCTCGAAGATTCAGGCGGACGTCGACATGGGCCGCATTACCCAGGAAGAATACAATCAGGCCAAAGGTTCGCGGCCCCCGCGCAGCAGCGGCGGCGGCGACCGTGGCGGACGCGGCGGGGATCGCGGTGGACGCGGCGG
>VFKU01000812.1 GCA_009885415.1 Rhodothermota bacterium | reverse complement strand
GCCCGACGGCGGTGCCTTCGCCGCCGGAGGTGATCGAGCCGGGGTATAAGTACAGCTTGGGCAATGTCAATGCCGCGGTGGGGATCGAGCAGCTGAAGAAGTTGCCGGAATTTCTCGCGCGGCGGCGGCGGCTGGCGCGGTTGTATCTGCGCGCGCTCGCAGACGTAGATGAAGTGCGCCTTCCGGCAGTGAACGATCACGACTCGCACGCGTGGCACTTGTTCATCGTGCGGTTTCGGCGGGAGAAATTGGCGAAGTCGCGCAATGAAATCGCTCATGCGCTGCGGCAGGAAAATATCGGCGTCGGCTTTCATTTCTACGGGATGCATTTGCACGCTTATTACCGCGACACGTTGGGCTTCAAGCCGGAGGACCTGCCGGAAGCGACGGCGGCCTCGCACGAGGTGCTCTCGTTGCCGCTCTATCCCGGCATGACCGATCAAAACGTCAACGAAGTCGTCGGCGCGCTAAAAAAAGTGCTGCGCTACGCAAGGTAGGGCGGGTCACGACCCGCCGAAAGGCGAAACACCATGCAATTCGAGTTCACCTGGCTGGAAGTCGTGATCCTCTCGGGCGTGCTGTTGCTTGCGCTGGGCCCGGAACGTCTGCTCGAAGTGTGGGACGACCTGCGTAAACTCGGCGCCGATCTTCGCGCGCCGTTTCGACGAAAGAAGACGTGAGCGCGACGCTGATTTACGACGCCTCGTGTCCGCTCTGCTGCGCGGCGCGGGAGTGGATCGAGCGGCACGCGATTGCGGGCGCGTTCGACTACATGCCGTGTCAGTCGGAGGAGCGCGCGCGGCGATATCCGGCGGTGGGGGAGGCGCGCTGCATGGAAGCGATACATCTCGTCTTCGCGGACGGCCGCACCTTTGCGGGCGACGCGGCGCTTCCGCACATTTGCCGTGGACTGCGGCGCTGGCGGTGGCTTGCGTGCGTGCTCGATACGCCGCCGGTGACGTTGGTCTCGCCCGCGGCGTACCGCTTCATCGCGAAGCGGCGGCAGATGTTTTCGGTGCTGGTGGCGCGCAAGGCGCCGGAGTCGTGCCCGGTGAAGGAGTAGCGTTTCGCAGGGATCGAACGCCGCTGCACCGTTTTTTCTTATGTCGTCATGTTCAGATCGCGGTCTTTATAGTAACCGAGGTCTATGTTTTTGAGCAGCTTGGTGTGCAAGGAGATCTGGCCGGTGTGGTAGGAGAAATGTTCGGTTACGTGGAGAACCACGCTTACTCCCGTCGTGACTTCGCCTTGGACCGTCCGCGATTCCGTTAGCTTGGCGTGGTCGGCGTTGCGCAAGACTTGGGCCACTTCCTTTAGCGTGGAGTCGAGGCGCGCGATCAGGTCTGCGCGGGGGATGGGGCCTTTTTCGCTGAATTCTTTCGCGCGTTCGCGCTTGTCCGGCGCGCCGCCGATCCCGCTGATGATCCACTGGCGCATGTTGCCGCAGAGGTGGAGGATCAGGTTGCCGACGCTGACGAGGTGTTCGTTGGGCCGGCGCCAGATTTCGTCGTCGGAGAGTTCGCCAAGACACGTGAGGATGCGCGGGTAAGATTTGTTGAGCAGGATGTCGACGGACTGGGAGATGAGCTGGTCGGCGACGGTCTGGCGCTTCTCGGTCATGACGGGTCTCCTGTATATGGGGGAGCTTGTTGCACTCGGGCGGGCGGGGACGCCCACCCCACCAGTTGATTTGTGTTTTGTGAAGTAGAGTTGAGTCCCACCCGCGGCGCGCGGCCCTGGCCCCGTGAGAGTCGTTCCTTATCTTTTTGTCAGCGCTTCGAATTCTTTTTCGTCGATAATCTTCACTCCGAGTTCGCGGGCCTTTTCGACTTTTGAGCCGGGGCTTTCGCCGGCGAGGACGTAGTCCGTTTTCTTGCTGACGCTGGACGAGGGTTTCCCGCCGAGTTCGTGGATGCGTTCTTGGATCGAGTCGCGCGAGTAGTTCTCCAGGCTGCCGGTGACGACGATGGTCTTGCCTTCGAGGG
>VFKU01000016.1 GCA_009885415.1 Rhodothermota bacterium | reverse complement strand
TGCGGTAGAACGCGGAGACCGCCACCAATTCCGTTTCCTCGCCCAGCCGCGCGACCGCGGCCGGCACGTTTCGCTCGGGGGCGATATTTGAGCCGATCGCGACGAAAGCATCGGCCATGCTTAGGCCTTCTTGTGGCGGGTGATCTCGACCGCCACGCTGCGCGCGAAGCGCAAGGCTCCGGGCTTGTCCACACTCACGTCGACGCGCGCGACGGGGAGGCCGAGCGCGATCTCTGCGATGCGTTCGGCCATGCTTTCGATCAGTTGAAATTGCGAGCGCTCAATTTCTTTCATCACCGCCACTTTGAGTGCTTTGTAGTCGATCGTGTCGGCGAGCGTGTCGCTCCGGCAGGCGCGCGCGAGGTCGGCGTGCAGCGTGAGGTTGATCACCACGAGCTGCTTCTTCACGCGCTCCTCGGGATTCACCCCGACGATGCACTCGACGGCGAGGTCGCGGATGTGGATGCGATCGAGCCGGTCTTCAGTCATAGAGGCCCCCGAGCATGTGGCGGCCGCCGTCGACGTAAATGACCTGCCCGGTGATGAAAGGGCTCTCGATCAAAAATCGCACGGCGCGTACCACGTCGTCTGCATCGCCGTGCGTGTTGAGCGGGTTCGTCGGCGCGAGTTCACTCAGATAAGACTCCGTCTTTCCGGGCGGCGGGAGCACCAGCCCCGGCGCGATCGCGTTCACGCGGACCCGCGGCGCGAACTCGAGCGCCATCATCCGCGTCATGGAAAAAAGCATCCGCTTGCTCAGGTGATAGGCCACGTGGCGCGCGTCGTAGTCGCGCATACGCGTGTCCAGAAAGTTCACAACATTGCCCGGACGGCCTTGCGCCGCCATGGCCCGCGCCAGCGCGAAGGGCGCCCAGGCGTTCACGCGCACGTTCTGCAATAGCGCGGTCTCCGAAAGGTCGTTCAAACGGTCCTCGGGATAGAGCGAGGCGTTGTTGATCAAGATGTCGATTGGCCCAGCGATCTCATGGACGCTCCCGGCGAGGTGAATCGCTGCCTCGTCGCCCGAGAGGTCCGCCGGGAAGAGCCACGCGCGCCGGCCTAGTGCGCGGATCTCCTCCGCCAGCGTTCCCGCGTTTTCCGCCGAAAGATGGTAGTGGATTGCGACGTCCGCTCCGGCGCGCGCCAACCCAAGCGCGATCGCGCGGCCCAGGCGCTTCGCCGCGCCGGTCACGAGGGCGATGGGGGCTGGCAAATCGGACGGCGGCACAGTTTTTTCCTCTACGGGTCACATGAAATCCCGGCGATGAGGAACGGACGGCCGCCGGGCCTTATTCCTTGAACTTCGGCGCTTGTGCCGATCCCTCGAGGATGTCGCTCGCGGGCACAATGACCGTGGTCACGTTTTGCGAGCCGCCGCCGAAGGGGCTCGACGAGGCCTGCCCCCCCGTCACCACGCGCAACAGGAACACGCCGACGAACTTGCCGTCGAGC
>VFKU01000732.1 GCA_009885415.1 Rhodothermota bacterium | reverse complement strand
CGGAGGAGTGGCACACAATTCTCGACCGCTTTTTTGCGATTTTGACCGACGGCATGCATCGCTTCGAAGGGACGGTGAACCAGTACACCGGCGACGGGATCATGGCGCTTTTCGGCGCGCCGATCGCGCATGAGGACCACGCGCAGCGCGCTTGCTACGCGGCGCTGCATTTGCGCGACACTGTGCGCGAATATGCGAATGCCGTCCGCGTGCGGCATGGCGTCCCCTTCGGCGTGCGTATTGGGATCAATTCGGGCGCGGTCGTTGTTGGCAAGATCGGCGACGATTTGCGCATGGACTACACGGCGCAAGGCCACACGGTCGGCCTTGCGCAACGCATGGAGGCCCTCGCCGAATCCGGGCACATCTGCCTCTCGGAGCATACCGCGCGGCTGGTCGAAGGGTATTTTGAGATGAAGGATCTTGGCCGAAGCAAGGTCAAAGGAGTGAACGAGCCGGTTGGCCTTTTCGATCTGGAAGGCGTGGGCGCGTTTCGGACTCGCCTTGACCGGTCTCGCGCGCGCGGCCTTTCGCGTTTTGTGGGGCGCGACGCGGACACGGCGATCCTCGAAGCTGCGTTTCAGCGCGCCAAGGGTGCTGGCGGTCAGGTCGTGGGTGTCTGTGCCGACGCCGGCACGGGCAAGTCGCGGCTCTGCGCGGAATTTCTCGATACTTGCCGTGCGCGCGGGATTCCGGTGCTCGAAGGCCGCGGCGTCGCGCACGGCAAGTCCATTCCCATGCTGCCGATGTTGGAACTGTGGCGCGCCTTCTATGGGATCACCGAGCGCGACGACCCCGAGACCGTGCGCGCGAAGATCGCGGGCCGCCTGCTGCTAATGGACGATGCGTTCCGGGATGTGCTGCCTTATCTTTTCGATCTCTTCGGCGTGCCCGATCCGACGAACCCGGCGCCCGCGATCGACCCGGAGCAGCGACAGAAGCGCATCCACGGCGTGGTGAAACGCATCCTGCACGACCCGGCCTTTACCGGCCAGACGCGGGTTTTTTTGCTCGAAGACTTGCACTGGTTCGACGGCGCTAGCGACGCCTTCCTGGAGACGACCGTCGACAGTATGCCTGCGACCCGCGATCTACTGCTCGTCAATTTCCGGCCCGAATACCAGGCCCGCTGGATGCAGCGCTCCTACTACCAGCACCTGGCCCTGCAGCCGCTCGGGCCGGACGCCATCCGCGCGCTGCTGCGCGATCACCTCGGCGAGCACCCCAGCGTCGCGGCGCTCCCGGAGTCCATCCACGCGCGCACCAAGGGCAATCCCTTCTTCATCGAGGAAGTCGTGCAGACGCTGGTCGAGAACGGCCACCTGACGGGCTCGCGCGGCGCGTACAAATTGACGACGCCCATTGCCGCGCTGGAAGTCCCGGCCACGGTGCAGGCTGTGCTCGCCGCGCGCATCGATCGCCTGCCGGAGCGGGAGAAGCAGGTGCTGCAAACCGCCGCGATCATCGGCAAGACTTTCACCGAGGAACTCCTGCGCAAGGTCATCGCGAGCGTATCCAAGATCGACGAGACCGCGCTTAGCCAATCGCTCTCTGCGCTGGCCGCCGCCGAATTTCTCTTCGAGGCCGCGCTCTATCCGCACCTGGAGTACTCCTTCAAGCACCCGCTCACGCAGGAGGTCGCGCAAGGCTCGCAACTCCGCGAACGCCGCGCGAAAGTGCACGCCGCCGTCGCGCAGGCGCTCGAGAATGCGGGTGGTAACCTCGACGAGCGCTCCGCCGAAATCGGGCAACACTGGGCCGAAGCCGGCGAATCCGCACGCGCGGCGCGCTGGTACCACCGCGCCGCTGAATGGGCCGGCCTCTCCAATCTGAACCAAGGCCTGCAACATTGGCGGCGCGTGCGTGAACTCGCGCCCAGCATCGAGGACGACGCCGAGCGCATCGATGTGTCGCTCCGGGCTTGCGATCAGATTTTCAACCTGGCCTGGCGAGCAGGCGGCACCGAAGAGGAGTCCGTCGCCGTCTTCGAGGAAGGCCGCGCCCTGGCTGAACGCAAAGGGGATCGGCAGGCGCTCGCTTTGTTCATCGGCCGCTACGGTCTCATTCGGGCGAGCGTAGCCGGCCGCGCGGATGAGTACATCCGCTATGGGATAGAGGCCGCTCGCATTGCGGAGAACTTTGACGATCCTGGGCTCCGCGCGGCGATTAGGACCTGGCCGGCCTATGCTTACTTCCTTACCGGCAGTGGAAACGAGGGCTTGGAGTGGTCGGAGCGCGCGCTGGCCGACGTCGGAACGGACAACCTTCTGGGCAAGGTCTTCATCGGTTACAGTCCGAGAGTTTCCATGCACCACGTCCGGGCGTCAGCCTCGATGTTTCTGGGACGGCTCGATGAATCCCGGATTCGGTTCGACGAGGCTGAACGCATCGCGGCGGAAGCGGGAGATCTGGAAGTGGATGGCTGGATCCAATTCACCCGGATGATGCTCGCCCATGCGTGTGGTGCCGGCGATTCGACCACGGATCGCGGCCGCCGAACGCTGGAAGCGGCGGAAAAGCTCGACAACGAGGGTTCTCGATCGATCGCGTATGCGGTCCTCGGCTACGAATATCTTCTCGGCCAGCAACTGCTGGCCGCCCGGGAAGCGCTGTTGAACAGCGCACGAATCTCAAAGAGCCAGAGCACGGTGCGCCACCTGCTTCCCCTCGGGCTCGCCATGCTCTCGGAGGCCCACCATGCATTGGGCGAGCGCGCTGAGGCCTTGGCCACGGCACGGGAGGCCATCAGTTTCGCGAGTGCCGGTAGCCTTCATTATTACGAAGCGTGGGCCCAGCTCGCGCTCACGGCAGCCTTGCTGGCGACGGACGGAGCCATACCCCGCGCGGAAATCGAGTCCGCCCTCGCGCGCGCCGAGCATCTGGTGGAGTCGATCGCGGCGCGCGCGCTCTCGCCCCAGATTCTCGAAAAACGCGGACGCTTAGCCGCAGCGCTCGGCGACGCAGCCGCATCCGGCCGCCTCCTGCACGAAGCGCTTGATCTCTATCGCAACATCGGCGCCAGGGGCCACGCCGCGCGCCTGGAAAAGGAGCTTGCTTCGTGAAGTGCACTCGCTGTAGTCACGTGAACCCCGAAGGCGCAAAGTTCTGCGCGGAGTGCGGTGTCGCGTTGGGCTTGCGTTGTGCCCGTTGTAGCGCGGAGTTACTCCCGACGGCGAAGTTCTGCCCCGAGTGCGGCGTTGCGTTGACGGCGTCTGTCTCGGGGCAGGCCTCGCAAAAAGGCGGTCCGGCGGGAGCCGGACCCTCCCGGCGATCGCCGGCGGACTACACGCCGAAGCACCTGGCTGACAAAATCCTGCAATCGAAGTCTGCGCTGGAGGGCGAGCGCAAGCAGGTCACCGTCCTGTTTGCGGACGTCAAGGGCTCGATGGAACTCGCCGAGCAGCTCGACCCCGAGGAATGGCACACGATCCTTGATCGCTTCTTCGCGATCTTGACCGACGGCGTTCACCGCTTCGAGGGCACCGTCAACCAATACACCGGCGACGGCATCATGGCCCTCTTCGGCGCGCCGATTGCCCACGAGGACCACGCGCAGCGCGCCTGCTATGCGGCGCTGCACCTGCGCGACGAGATTGCGCGCTACGCGACCGAGGTCAAGCGCGAGCACGGCGTCGGGTTTTCGACGCGGATGGGGATCAACTCCGGCGAGGTCGTCGTCGGCGCGATTGGCGATGACCTGCGGATGGATTACACGGCGCAGGGACACACGGTCGGCCTCGCGCAGCGGATGGAATCGCTGGCGGAGCCGAACACCTGCTTCCTGACGGACGCTACTGCGGGGCTGACCCGCGGCTATTTCGCGCTGGACGATCTTGGCGAGTTCCGCGTGAAGGGGGTCGCCGAGCCGGTGCGGATCCATCGCCTGGCCGGTATCGGCGCGTCGCGCTCGCGCTTCGATCTTTCCCGCGCACGCGGGCTGTCGCGCTTCGTCGGCCGCGCGGCGGACCTTCGCACGCTGGAGGACGCGCTCGAAGCGACCGACGCGGGGAACGGCCAGGCGGTCGGCATCATGGCCGAGGCGGGCACCGGCAAGAGCCGCCTCTGCTTCGAGTTCCTCGAGCGCTGTCGCGCGCGCGGCATGAAGATATTCGAGGGCCGCGCGGTCGCGCACGGGCGCAACATCCCCTTGCTGCCCATCCTCGAGGTCTTTCGCTCCTTCTTCGGCATCACCGCGCAGGACGACGACCGCAGCGCGCGCGAAAAGATTGCCGGGCGCATGGTGCTGCTCGATCAGGCCTTTGCCGAGACGCTGCCGCTGATCTTCGATTTCCTCGGCGTCGCCGATCCGCAGCGGCCCGCGCCGCGCCTGGACCCCGAAGCGCGCCAGCGGCAGATTATCGCGGTGATGCGCCAGCTTACCCACACGGTGAACGAAGCGCAGCCGACGGTCACGATGATCGAGGACCTGCATTGGCTCGACCCGGCGAGTGCGGAGTTCATCGAGCACATGGTCGATGCGCGCCAGGGCACGCGCAATCTGTTGCTGCTGAACTTCCGGCCGGAGTACCGCGCCGAGTGGATGCAGAAATCCTGGTATCGGCAGATTCCGCTCACGCCGCTGGGCCGGGACGCGATCGCGGAACTCCTCACGGATCTCCTCGGCGCGCACCCGAGCCTCGCGGCGCTCGCCACGCCCATCCACGCGCGTACGGGCGGCAATCCCTTTTTCACGGAAGAAGTCGTGCAAACCTTGATCGAGTCTGGAAATCTCGAAGGCACCCGCGGCGCGTATAAACTGGTGACGCCGGTCGAGCGTCTCGAAGTCCCTGCGACGGTGCAGGCTATCCTCGCCGCGCGCATCGATCGCCTGCCCGAGCGCGAGAAGCGCTTACTTCAAGTCGCTGCGGTCATCGGCAAAGATTTTACCGAGCCGCTGCTTGCGGCCGTCGCGGGCCTGGCCCCCAACGATCTCAAAGTCGCGGTGGCCGCTTTGCGACGCGCCGAGTTCATTCACGAACAGGCGATCTATCCCGTCGTCGAGTACTCGTTCAAACATCCGTTGACGCAGGAAGTCGCGCTCGGCAGCCAGCTCCGCGAGCGCCGCCGCCAGGTGCACGCGGCGGTCGCCCGCGCGATCGAACAACAGGACGCGGCCCACCTCGACGAGCGCGCGCCGCTGCTCGCGCACCACTACGAAGAGGCCGGCGAAGCACTCACCGCCGCGCGATGGCACCGCCGCGCCGCCGAGTGGATCGGGCGCAATGACATCACTGCCGGAATCGGCCACTGGGGCCGGGTGCGGGCCTTGCTGAGCGAATGCCAGAACGACCCCGAAGCGGCCACACACGGCCTCGCGGCGTGCACGCAACTGCTTAACTGGAGCTGGCGCGTCGGCATGGACGCCGAGGAGGCGCGCGCCCTTCTGAAAGAGGGACACGCGCATGCCAACGCGCTACGCGACAAACGGGCCTATCTCTTCGTCACAATGGCGTACGACCGCACCTTGTGCTCGGCCGGCGAAGTGGAGTGTTACCTCCAGTCGGCCCTCGAGAACAAACGCATCGCCGAGACGATGGACGATGTCGCCGTGCAAGCCAACGCTTACCAATGGCTTGCAGATGCATTTCACTGGGCGGCGCGTTTCGCCGAATCCGTCCAGATTTCCGACGAGGCTCTGGCCCGCTTTCCCCGCCAGCTACCTCCCGCCGTCTGGATCTACGGAGCCAACCCCTACGTCGTCTATTCATTCTGGCGCGGCTGTAGCCTCTTTTGGCTGGGCAGAGTTCGCGAAGGCCTCGACGAACTCGATCGCTGCCGGCGCTACTCCCTGGAAGATGGCTTGCCCGAAATGATCGGCTACATCACCACGTGGTCGGCCCAGGCGCATTACTACGCGGGCGATCCGGTTCGCGCGCTCGCCTGCGCGCGCGAGGCCGAGGAACACACCCGCCAGGTAGGCGACCCGCCTGCGCTGGTGGCGCTTACGCAGGGGGCCTTTGCTTGCGCCCATCTCGCGGCCGGACGCCCCACTGACGCCGCCGACTCCGCCGGCGCCGCGCTCGCGATAAATCGCCGCGTCGAGAAGCAGCATGCGAGCATGCACGCCGTGTTGCTCGCGGAGGCCCTGCTCCAGACTGGCGATCTGGCGGGCGCGATCGAAACCGCCGGCGAGGCGATCGCCCTTGCCCGCAAATCCCTGCGTG
>VFKU01000500.1 GCA_009885415.1 Rhodothermota bacterium | reverse complement strand
TCAGGGCAAAGTTAAGCAGGCAGAGCCGCGGGACATTTTTGCCTTGCGGCTTGATACAGCATCGTCGAGCTACGTGCGTGGGTTCGATTCCATCAGCCGACTTGCGTTGGATGAACAACAATCCGACGCCATCGCGAGTTTCTTCATGCCTTTGGAACATCGCGTGAAGATGGGCGAAGTTGAGCGGCAATTATTTTCCGGGCCACCGGTAAGGGTCAATTCCGATGAACGCACAGCCTTGAGCGTTGGCGAAGTGTACGTCGTATCAGTCTTTTTTGATAGGGACAATATGAACCAGTTCGAACTTCACTTAAAGATCGGAGAAGAGATCAGCACCTGGCATTTTATCGTCGGGAAGCAACTATACTTTTAGCGAGTCTGAACAACGTGACAATTATCGCAAATGACCTTCCGCGGACGAAGGCGTTAACGCCGAGGTCGAACAACGAGCTCGCGCCGGCGTCGGAAAACTAGGGACAGCCACCTATTTTTTGTGGGTCACAGGATCAGGATCTCGTTCTCGGTTACGGTTTGTGGGTCCTGGCGGCGGCGGATTTGGCGGAGGGTGCCGTCGTTTTCGAGGAGGACTTCGGGGGACTCCGGAAACGAGTTGTAGTTTTTGGCGGGCATCGAGGAGCAGTAGGCCCCTGCGCCGCCGATGACGAGTAGGTCGCCGATCTCCGCGCGAAGCAACTCCCGTGGCGCGAGCGCCTCGGGCTCTCCGGGTCCCGGCGTAAGAATGTCGCCGCTCTCGCAACAGTGGCCGACGACGACATAGCTCTGCGGCGGCCGCGCGGCACCCGCCGGCGGCACGAGCATCATCGGATGCTGCGCGCCGTACATGCTCGGCCGCAGAATGTCCGTCATGCCGGTGTCGAGTTTGAGGAAGTCGTAACCCTCGGCTCCTGTGGAAACAAAGTCGATCACCGAGGCGACCAGCGCCCCCGCGTTCGCCACCAAGTACGTTCCCGGCTCCACTTCAATATGCAGCTTGCGGCCATACTTCTCCGCGAACGCGCGAAAGTCCGGCAAGAGCGCGTTTCCAATCTCTTGCAAATTCGCCGTCTTCTCCCCAGCGACGCGCGCGACTTTGAAGCCGCCGCCCAGACTCAGCGTCGTCACTTCCGGCAGGCGCGCCACGATGCCGAGCGAAATCCGCGCGCAATGCTTCCACACTTCCGGGTCGCCGCCCGATCCGATGTGCGTGTGCATCCCCGTGATCTTGACGCCGTATTCGCGCGCCGCCGCGAGGACCTCGTCCAGTTGCTCATGCCAAATACCGAAACTCGATCCCGGCCCGCCGACATTGGTCCGGTTACTGTGCCCCGATCCTTTGCCGGGGTTGATGCGGACCGTCAACGTCGAGCCCGGGAAGAGCTTCGCGTAGGTGCGAAGCTGATGCAGGCTGCACGCGGTAAATCGCACGCCTTTTTCGACGAGTCCCTTGAGGTTCTTCGGTAGTTCCTGCGCCGTAATCTGAATGTCCCCGGCCGGAATCCCAGCCCGCAGCGCACGCTCCGCCTCGAAGCCGCTGCTCGCGTCGAACTTCAGTCCCGCCGCATGGAAAAGCCGCAGCACGGCGGCCGAAGGCAGCGCCTTCATGGCGAAGCGCGCAGTGAGCCCAAACGCGTTCGGAAAAGCCAGCACCTCGCGCGCGGCCCGCTCCAGTGTCGCGCGGTCGTACACATAGACCGGCGTGCCGAACTGCTCGGCCACCACCCGCGCACGCGCCGCATCAAGAAAAAGAATCGACTCCATCACAACTCCAGAGGTGCTCCCGCGACGGCGGGAAAAGGTCGGAAGGATACCAGCGCCCGCCCTCAAACGCCACCATGCGCACGCGCCGCTCGACCTCCCGCGACGAATCGGGTATGCTACCAGCATTGGTACTCGGCAGGCCGGGGGGCGCCGGGCGCAATCGATTCGCGCCGGCGCACGCGCTCCAGCCGCAAACGGGGCTCGCGCCCCACGGAAGGCGCGTCGATGGGGGAAAAACCACGGAAGAGCGACGAAGAAGTTTATCGCCACGCCGTGCGTCTCGTGTCGCCGGGGACGCACATCCGCGAGGCGATCTCGCTCATCCTCCAAAGCCGCACCGGCGCGCTCCTCTGCTTCGGCCCGCCCAAGCGCATGAGTGATCTCTCCGAGGGCGGCGTCCAAGTCGACGCGCCCTGCTCGCCGCAACTCCTCTATGAACTCGCAAAAATGGACGGCGCGATCCTCCTCAATCACGACGGCACGCGCATCCTCTCCGCGAACCGCTTCCTCCGTCCGCGCAGCAGCATCCCAACTTCCGAGACCGGCACGCGCCACATTTCCGCCGAGCGCATGGCGCGCCAGGCGCGCTGCATCGTCGTCGCGGTCTCCGAGCGGCGCAACAGCGTGACCTTATACGTCGGAGAACAAAAGCACGTGCTCGACACCTTGCCGACGCTGCTCAACCGCGCCTCACAAGTTTTGCAAACCATCGAACGATTCATCGACGCGCTCAACGAGAGCCTCGAAGATCTCAGCATGCGAGAGTTTCAGGACATGGTCACCATCTTCGACGTCTGCCGCACCATCCAGCGCTGGGAACGCGTGCGGCGCGGCGCGGAAGAGATGGAGCCCTACCTCCTCGAGCTCGGCACCGAAGGACGCCTTGTCGAAATGCAGTTGCGCGAAGTCATGGTCTCGGTCAGCTCGGCCGAACTCGTCGTGCGCGACTTCTATAAGGACAGCGGCAAGGGCACCTATGCGCAAGTCCTCGAGCGACTCGCCGGACTCGACGAAAACGACATGCTAAAACTCGGCAACATCAGCCAGCTCCTCGGGTATGGCCCGAACCCTCGCACCGTGGACACCTACTTGTCGTCGCGGGGCTACCGGATTCTGACCCAGACCCACCGGCTCGTGCCCCAAATCATCGACAACCTTGTGGCGCGCTTCGGCACTTTGCAACAGATTCTCCGCGCCCCCAAAGAAGACCTCGTCCGGGTCGAGGGCGTGGGCGAGGTGCTCGCCGAGCGCATCCGCTCCGGCCTGCATCTCCTCCAAAACCAGCTCGCCCTGGAGCGGAGGTAAGACCCATCCCCTTCGACCCGCTAGACGCCGCCTACCGGGTCGCCCGGCCGTTCCTGTTCCGCCTCGACGCCGAACGGGCGCACCACTGGGGTACCCGCGCGCTGGGAATCGCCGCGCATCTGCCCCTCGTGGGATCCAGCCTCGCGCGGCACAACCAAGTCCTCGACCCTCGCCTCGAACAATCCCTCTTCGGCCGGACCTTCAGCAACCCCATCGGCCTCGCCGCCGGATTCGACAAAGACGCCGAGCACACGAGCGACTGGGCTGCGCTCGGATTTGGCTTCGCCGAGATCGGGGCAGTGACCGTCCGTGCGCAGTCCGGAAACCCTAAACCGAGACTGTTCCGCCTGAAACAGTCTCGTTCCGTCCAGAATGCCATGGGCTTCAATAATGCAGGAATGGATGCCATCCGCGAACGGCTCCAGGAAGTCTATCCGCTCTCTTTCCCCATCGGAATCAATCTTGGAAAAAACCGCGAAACACCTCCGGAACAGGCCGCCGAGGAGTATCTGACCCTCATTTCGCACCTCGAAGGCTACTGCGACTACTTCGTCGTGAACCTCTCCTCGCCCAACACGCCCGGTCTCAGAGACCTCGAAAATCCCGACTACGTCCGGGCGCTCATCGACCGCGCGGCGCGCTCCACCCTGCGGCCCGTGCTCCTCAAAGTCTCTCCGGACCGCCCTCCACAAGAGACCGCCGACCTGGCCAAAGCGGCGGTTGAGGCGGGCGCCTCCGGCATCGTGGCGACCAACACGACCGTGGACTACTCTCTCAGCCCCGAAGCCAAACCGGCCGGGGGCATCAGCGGGCTCCTCCTCCGCGAAAAGAGCTTTTCCATGCTTAAGGCCCTCGCCGACACGCTCG
>VFKU01000247.1 GCA_009885415.1 Rhodothermota bacterium | reverse complement strand
TTCGCATCGCCGCGAAAGCCAAGACGCGCGAAGAAGCCGACGCGCTCATCGACCCTGTCGACGCCGAGGTCCGCAAGCGCCTGCCCGACCTCATCATGGGCGTCGACAACGACACCGTGGAGAGCGTCGTGAACGGCCTCTTCGCCGATCGCGGCTGGACCCTCGCCGTCGCCGAGACAGCCTCCGGCGGAATGATCGCGAAGCGCTTCACCGCCGCCGGCGCGACCCAATTCGCCGGCGCGCGCGTCGTCCGCATCGAATCGCTCGACACCGAACACATTGAGTGCGCCGCGAAGACGCTCGCCGAGAGCGTCCGCGAAGAATTCAAGGCAACCTGCGCACTCGCGATCGTTTCCGACCCCCGCCAAGGCGTGACACTGGTGTCCTTCGTCCATCCCAACGGCGCCGAAGAATGGGTCATCGGCCGCGCCGGCACCAACGAAATCATGCAGGCCCGCCTGGCGACGGTGTCGCTGGAGTACGTCCGCCGCTTCCTCGTCGGCGCGCCGGTGAACGCGGGACGGACGTAGGAAAAATCATTCATTCCATCCTAAGTTTTCTAGAGTGTCCCATTCGGTTTCTTCCATGATCAGCCGACGCCCTGAAATCGGGATAAGGCGTACGCGGAAGCGCCATCCAGACCGCTGTCCAACGACGTCGAAACTGAGCGCCTTGTCATCCCATTCTTGGTTTGACACGCGGTAAAAGACCCCCTTCCAACCGCTAGTGACTGTAATGTCGAATTTTTCGCCACGGCTCCTGTTAATCTGATAAGTCAGTGGACTGTAATCGGCTGTCCATGTCCCGATCAGTTTCGTCTTCAGTTTGGATATCTTCGTTAGTCTCCTGCCTTTACTCACATTTGCGTTCTGTTGCGAGGCATCCGTATCTTTTGTCCAAGCATTGCGACACGTACATTCATGTCTCATCTCTGAAGCGTTTATTGGTGTAAAGACATGGCGCGTTCGATATTTTGTTTCTGGCCAATACAGTTCGAATCGTAAAGATTGACCGTTCCAAACGACACGGGTGGCCTTGCGGATATCGAAACTGATTTTATCAAGAGTAAGAATTTCGATTTTATTCGGCGTTGGCCGCACGCAATAGAGCATAGGCGCGTCGAGGTCGCGACATTCCCAAGTTCCTTTGAGCCAGTCGCGCGGAGATTCCCGGCGTTTTGCAAACTTCACAATCATGGCATCGGATATTTACCCTTGGCGGAATTCGTATTTCGCTTCGCGGCATGTTGGACACCTCAGACAATCCCACCGCGCGGCTGTCCGACGCGTCGTCTTTCAAAATTTGGAGACGACTGCTCTAGTCCTTTGGGGCGGGTGAGTCCTCTGGTTTCGTCACAAGATCTGGCGGAGCTTGATCTTTCGTTCCTGATTCCACCTGTTCCATCTGCTCCGCCGCAGTCCTTAGCATCCACGCCTTCACGTTGCGTTCGAGGACGGCATATTGCACGCCGACGGCGGTGGCGAGTTCGCGCGACCAGTAGTTCGCGCCATGGGCGCCGGGGGTCTGGCCAAAGGCGAAGGGGATCTTGCTCGTCATCAGCATTGCCGCGAATTCCTGGTTCGTCGCCAGAAGGCCGTCGTCGAGACCGCAATCGAGATAAATGTGAGGCAGATACTTCACCGGCACTTGCTTGATCAGTTCAAAGGGGTCGTACTGCTGCGTCTCCTCGACTGTCTTGAAGGCGATGCCGTGCGGATAGCGCTCATGCTGCATCGTGAAACCGGGAATCTTGATGAGATCGGGCACGTTTGAGTCGCGGTCGTCGTCGCGCGGCTCCGGAATTTCGTTCGGCTGCGGTGCCGCTCCGCCCTCGAGACGCGCCCGTGCGGATCGTGCGAAATCCAGCGCCCCGCTCTGCGACGCGATCGAGCAAAACAGGTTAGGATGCCGCAGGCCGATCATCAGCGCGCCATAGCCCCCCATCGACAGCCCGGAGATCGCGCGGCCCTCGCGTGCCGGCACCGTGCGAAAGGTCTGATCCACACTGTGGATCAGGTCGTAAATCACGAAGTCTTCCCAGTTATTTACCTGGCCGTCAAAATTCTCAGACCAATTGATGAACCACGAGTTTCCACCGTCCGGCATGATGACGATGAGGTCCTTGCTCGCGACATGCTGCCCGATGCCCATGATCGGCCACACGGTGTAGTTCTGCGAGAAACCGTGCAAGAGGTACAGCACGGGATACACCTTCCCCGAGGTCTCGTAGTCCGCCGGCAGGAGCACCATGTACTTCGTCACGCGCGCGAGCGCCGGCGCTTCGAATTCGACCAGTTTCAGCGGGCGATCCAATTGCTGCGTGTGCACGTCGTAAATCTTGACCTCGACATCCACTCCGCCTTCGGGCGTAGCAATAGGGACGCCGCCGGGGCCGATCTCGACCACGCGTTCCGGCGTGGGCGGCTGGGCCGCGGCGTCGTGATTGTGCTCATGCTGATGTTCTTGTGGCGTGGCGACGGGCGCGAAAACGATCAGAAAAGTGCAGATCAGAAGAAAAGGGAAGCACCGGATAGAAACACACATGGGATTACTCCGCGACGACGCTGGCCCGGGCGCGGGGCGCACCTAGGCGGTTGAATCGTACTCCTTCGAGCGTGTAGATGAAAAGCGAGGCCCAGATGCAGCAGAAGGCGACGAGTTTCACGCGGTCGAAATCCTCGTGGTAGACGAAGAGGCCCAGCAAGAACGTAAACGTCGGCGAGAGATACTGAAGAATGCCCAGTGTGGTCAGCCGCACTCGCCGCGCCGCCGCACCGAAAAGCGTGAGCGGCAACAATGTGATCGGCCCCACGATCAACAGATAAGCGCTGTTCATCCCCGCGCCGGGACCGAAATGACCTTCGCCCCGTGCGCCCAGCCAGAGCACATACGCAAACGCAAACGGCAGCATGAAGGTGGTCTCGACCGTGATGCCGCTCAGCGCGTCCACCGCGGTGAATCGGCGAAGAAATCCGTATAACCCAAACGTAATCGGTAGAAACACCGACACCCAGGGCACGGTTCCGTGCCCGACCATGAGATAAATGACACCTGCGGCCGCAAGCGAGATCGCGGCAATCTGGCCCGGCCGCAGTCTCTCGCCAAGGAGCAGCACGCCGAGCAACACGCTGAACAGCGGGTTGATGAAGTAGCCCATGCTCGTTTCGATCATCTGATTATGGATGACCGCCCACAGAAACACGAGCCAGTTCGAAGAGATTAGCATGCCACCGACGAAGAGCAAGCCAAGTAGACGCGGCGTGCGCCACACCCGCAGAAACTCCGGCAGACGGCGAATCGCGATGAGCAGCAGGACGCCGAGCACGGTGGACCATAGCGCGCGATGCGCGACGATCTCCGTGGCATCGATGCCCGCGAGAATCTTGTAATAAGCCGGGATCAGCCCCCAAAACGAATACGCGACCACGCCGTAGACGATTCCGCGCGAAGACTCCTCGTCCGACGACACCCTGCACTTCCTTCCCGGACGAAACTCGCCCGCACGTGGATTAGTTCTTGTTCTCGATGAGGCACCCGATGCCTTGCCCCCCGCCTATGCACATCGCCGCGACGCCCCAGCGCAGGCCCCGCCGCTTCATCTCGTGGATAAGCGTCACGATGATGCGCGCACCGCTGCAGCCGATGGGGTGACCGAGCGCGATCGCGCCGCCGTTGACGTTCACTTTGGCGAGGTCGATCTCGAGCTCGCGCACCACGGCGATCGATTGCGCGGCGAAGGCCTCGTTCCGTTCCCACAGGCCGATATCGCTCACCTTCAGTTGATTGTGCTTCATCAATTTGCGGATGGCCCCGATCGGCCCAAGCCCCATCGTCGCGGGATCGCAGCCACTGGAGCGGACATCGCGCAGATACACCGCATTCGACACGTCAATCCCGGCGGGGACCGCACCCTCCGCCACGAGCAGCACGCTCGCCGCTCCGTCGTTGATCCCGGAGGCGTTTGCCGCCGTCACCGTCCCGTCCGGCTTGAAGGCGGGACGCAGCGCGCCCATTTTTTCGAGGCTTGTCTCCGGACGCGGGTGCTCGTCCGTCTCGATCTTCGTCTCGCCCTTCTTCGACTTCACCACGACCGGCGTAATCTCCGGCTTGAAGGTCCCCGCGGCGATCGCTTTACCCGCTTTCTGCTGGCTCTGATACGAAAACTCGTCCTGCTCCGCGCGGGTGATGCCGTATTTCTGCGCGACGTTCTCCGCCGTAATGCCCATGTGATAGCGATTGAAAATATCGGTGAGGCCGTCGTGCACCATGCTGTCCACGGCGGACACATCTCCCAAGCGCGCGCCGGCGCGCAGCGAGGGGAGGAGATACGGCGCTTGCGTCATGTTCTCCGCGCCGCCAGCCAGCACCACGCCGTTGCGCTCCAACAAAATGCTCTGCCAGCCCAGCTCGATCGCTTTCATGCCGGAGCCGCAGACCTTGTTCACCGTGAACGAAGGCACTTCTTTCGGCAGACCGCTCTTCATCGCGATCTGTCGCGCGGGATTCTGGCCGAGGCCCGCTTGCAGCACATTGCCGAAAATCGCCTCGTCGATCTGCTCCGGCTTCGCGCTCGTGCGCGCGAGCGTGCCCTGCGCCGCCGTCACGCCCAGCTCGACCGCGCTCACGCCCGAAAATGCGCCCGACATCGCGCCGATCGCCGTGCGCGTCGCACCGAGAATCAAGACACTTTTCATGGGAATCCGGCTCCTTTTCGAAGGCGTATGACCGAGAAGAAGTGCGCATTCTAGTGAAAATCGGGGCGCCGGGTCTATTCCCTTCGAGATCGAGATCTAGTCGCGCGGCTGAAAGGGCCAGAAATGGTTCAGCGGCCCCGCGCCGCGTCCGAGTGCGAAGCCGTGCGCGATCGCCGATGTCACATACTGCTTCGCAATGCGCACCGCCTCCGGCAAGGGCTGCTGGTGCCCGAGCATTGCCGCAATCGCCGCTGCGTAGGTACAGCCGGTGCCATGGGTATTACGCGTGTCGATGCGCGGCGCGGAGAACTCGGCAAACTCGTCGCCGTCGAAAAAAACATCCACCGCAACCGCGCCCGGCAGGTGCCCGCCCTTCACCAGCACCGCGCGCGCCCCGAGACCGTGAAGCGCGCGCGCCGCCTCCCGTTGCGTCTTCGCGTCGCGGACCTCAGTCCCCGTGAGCGCCTCCGCTTCCGCCGCGTTCGGTGTGACGACCATCGCGAGCGGAAGTAGCCGCTTCGTCAGCGTCTCGATCGCGTCCGGCGAAAGCAGGCGGTGCCCTGTCTCCGAGATCATCACTGGGTCGAGCACGTAGTTGGAGATTCGGTGCCGCGCGATCGCCTCCGCCACCGCCTCGATGATCGCCATGTTTGAAAGCATCCCGCTCTTCGCGGCGTCGACCCCGATGTCTTCGGCGACCACGTCGATTTGTTGTGCTACCATCGCGGCCGGAACATCATGTACACCATAGACGCCGGTCGTATTCTGCGCGGTGATCGAAGTCACCGCGGCCATCCCAAACACGTGCAGCGCCGTAAACGTTTTCAAGTCCGCCTCGATGCCCGCGCCGCCGCCGCTGTCGCTGCCGGCGATCGTGAGCACGCGTGGGGGGAGGGGATTGGCCATTTCAGGTGAGGATACCGACGATACAAGCGGTCGAAAAAGTCGCCAGCGTGCCGCCGATGAGCGATTTTACGCCGAGGCTCGCGAGGTCCCCGCGGCGTTCGGGCACGAGGCCGGAAAGGCCCGCGAGGAGTATCCCGAGACTTCCGGGATTGGCGAAGCCGCACAGCGCGTAGGTCGCGATCGTTACGCTGCGCGCGCTCAGTTTTCCCTGGTCGATGAGTGTCTTCATGTCGGAGTAGGCGATGAATTCATTGAGCACCGTCTTCGTGCCGAGCAGATTGCCGACTAGCGCGACATCCTCGCGCGGTACGCCCATCAGAAACGCGAAAGGCCGGAAGGCGTAGCCCGCCAGCTCCGTGAAGGAACGCCCCAGCGCCGCATCGAAGCCCCAATTGATCAGGTAGACCAGGCTCACAAAGGCGATGAGCAACGCGCCGACGTTTAGCGCGAGATACAGGCCCTCCGAAGCGCCGCGCGCCGCCGCGTCGATCACGTTGTGCGTCTCGACGGGCACCGCGATGCGCCCCGTGCCCAGCGTCTGCGGCTTTTCGCGTTCCGGCACCATGATCTTCGCAATCAGGATCGCCGCCGGAGCACTCATCACCGACGCCGCCATCAGATGCCCCGGCTTCGCGCCGAAGGTCGCGTAAATCAGCAACACGTTCGTCGCCACGCTCGACATAAACGCCATCATCACCGTGAAAAGTTCCGAACGCGTCATGGTGCGCAGGTAGCCCTTCAGCGCCGGCATGGATTCGATGCCTGTGAAGATTTGCAGCGCCGCGCCGAAAGTCTCCGCGCCCGAAGTCCGCAGCGTCCGCTGCATCAGCCACGCGAAACCGCGCACGAGAGCCTGAATCACGCGCAGGTGATAAAGAATCCCAGCAATCGACGACACGACAATGATCGTTGGCAGCACCGAAAACGCGAGCGCCGCATTGATGAACATGGGGTCTTTCGCGCCCTCGACCGCTTCGGGTTTGAGCGTGAAGGGCTGAATCAGGTTCCCAAATACAAACCGAGCGCCCTCGTTCGACGCCGCAGTAATCACCCCAAACCCGCGCTGGACCACATCAAAAAACCACTCGCCGAAGGAAGTGCGAAGAAAGAGCAACGAAAGTCCAAACTGCATGGCGACCGCGATAACCACCAGCCGCCACGGCACACGCTTGCGATCTTCCGAGAGTAGCCAAGCGATGACCAAGAGCGCGACGAGACCTGCCGTGCTTGTTACTCTGTCAAAGTTCATTGTGCGCGATTCCAAGACGTCGAGGTTCAAGGACTAAGATATCAACACGGAGCCACAGAGTACACGGAGAACCACAAATTTCCGGATTCACTCCGTGTACTCTGTGGCTCTGTGTTGATGATGACTTAATCCCGGAACCCCAGCCGCTTCATCATTCCCTGGAAGGCCGGGCCGTGCTCTTCGCGGCGGATGAGCGCTAGCACTTCGTCCGGGTCGCGCTCGGAGAGTAGGGACTCGCGGAAGGACTTGTCTTCGAGCAGGTGCGCGATGCCGGCGAGGTTGCGGACGTAGGTGTGGAACTCGTTGCGTGGCACGACGAGCAGGATGACGATGCGGACGCGCTCGCCGTCCTGCGCGTCGAAGTCGATGCCCGTGTGCGAGATGCCGATCGCGCCGACGATGTTCTTGATGCGATCGGTCGTGCCGTGCGGCAGGGCGACACCGTCGCTCATGGCCGAGGTGCCGGCCGCCTCGCGATCCAGCACGGCCTTTCGCACGGCGTCGCGCTGGTGTGGGGCGAGGTCGCCCGCGCGGACGAGTAGCGAGACGAGTTCGTCGATGGCGGCAGTGGGGGAGTGTGCGGCGAGATTGGGCTGGATGACACTTCGGTGAAGAATTTCGCCGAGAAGCATCGCGTTGCGGGCGTTCAACCCGCTGCGGCCGCGGCCTGCGCCGCCTGGTTCTTCTTTTGCTTGATCTTTTTGAGGCGGAAAGTGTCTTCGCGCTCGCGCTCTTCGAGCACGCGCTTGATCAGGTTCACCTCGCCGCGGAGTTTCGGCAGCAGGTATTCGTTCAGCGCGTTGATGCGGCGGTTCGTCTTTTTCACTTCCTCGCCGAGGATCTGCAAATTACGTTCGAGCGGCGCACACTGCACAAGCTGCTCGACCATGCTCTCCGCCGACTCCGCGGCCTCAAGCGCGTGGGATGGCATGTCCACCAGGCCGACGCCGCGTTCGATCGGCACGCGCACGATGTTCGTCGCCTGAATCTTGCCGAGATCCATGCCCCACACGCGTTCGGACTCGACGTGCAGGTTCAACTGGCGGCGGCCCGCGACGGCCAGCGAGCGGACTGCCGGTGTGCCCCCCGTCGCGCGCGCCAGCGCCAGCGCTAGGACCGAGCGGCGCCCGCGGGTGTGCAATTCATTGCGCAGACTACGGAGGAGCTTCGCGCGGTCGATGAGCTCCTTGAGCAGCGCCTCGCGTTTGCCCTCGAGCAGCGACACGCCGTCGCTCGCGAGCTTGATCTGACCCTTCTTTGACATCAAGGTCATGCGCGTTGCGGCTTCGCCGGTCATCGTCCTTCTCCTTGCACGCTAGTCTAGCCTAAGTTATCAAGAGCGAGATTCTTCGCTCCGCTCAGAATGACAAGATGTTTACGCGAAGTCGGCCGGTGTGGTCGGCTTCCAGTATTGCTCGACGATCTCGCGCTTGACGCGCGTGAGTTCGCCCTTCGGCAGCAGACCCATCAACTTCCAGCCGAGCGCGAAGGTCTCTTCGATCTTGAAGCGGTTAAAGCCCTGGCCAATCATGCGCCGTTCGAAGGCCACGGTGAAGTTCAGGTAGTTCTTGTCCATCGGCGTCAGCGCGTCTTCGCCGACGATGGCCATCAGTTTGCGCACGTCGCGTCCGCGGGCATACGAGGCATAAAGCTGGTTCGACCATTCACGGTGCCACGCCTCGGTCTTGCCCTTGCCGATACCGTTGTTCATCAACCGCGACAGGCACG
>VFKU01000603.1 GCA_009885415.1 Rhodothermota bacterium | reverse complement strand
CAGGACGGAATGGCCTTTATTTCCGACGCGATGCCGCGGGGCAAAGCCGGTAGAAACCTAGGTGCCAGCAGCGGTTTCTTGATGTGCGAGGTACGGTGGAATGACCGTGCAAACTGGCTGAACACCGAGTAGGGATTCGCGGTACCCGTCCGCAGGGTTCCAGGCGGGAGCAGTGTGGCTCCCTCGTAAAGCTGCATCCTCCCTCCGAGAGATTCTCGAACCCGGCGGTCTCGCTCGCGCGCGAAGGGTTCGACGCACTGATGCGCAACGACGCGATCGACTTTCCATTTTTTGACCAGATGCGCGACGATATCTGTACTTTTTCCGGCAACGACCACGAGACGGGAACCGCGTTCCGTTAGATTCTTGTCAAGCTCCCGGAGCGAGTCGAGAAGGAACTGAAAACTGTTCGCGAGCTCTTGAGCCCGAATTGGCGCAAAGTAGGAGGGATCGAGTATGAATAGTGGAATGACTTCGCCGCAGTCGGCGGCATCTCGCAGTGGCACATGGTCCGAGACGCGCAGATCCTTTCCGCGAAACCAAACAATCGTCCTCACGGTCGCGTCGTCGCTTTCTCCGCCGATTGCTTTGCACCAAGCTGACAGATCTCATTCCTGCCTGTTAGCCACAGCCGGTTTTTGGCAAACACTCGATACGCTATATCGAGAAGTTGGGCGATGCCGGGTAAGCGCGTGAGTGCGACGAGCGGCGCAAAACCTACGGCCGTGTAGAGTCGCCGAAACACTTCGACACCTTCGATGATGGTGCCGTCGGGCAGGCGGCCGTGGATACGGTCCCTAAGCTTCTGCAGCGTCAAGCCCGCAGCATTGGGGTCGAAGCTCTCGTCGGCAATATCCACAAAGGCTATGCGGCCCCGACGGTCAAGACGCTGAAGGAGAAGTATCTCTCGCATGCACAGCGGGCATCGGCCGTCGTAATAAACTTCGATGTCGAAGCCGGTCATGCGACCAGCCGCCGGACCGCCCACGAATGCCGGTTGGGATTCAGGGTGCCGCTTGTACATGGTCTGCCTCCTCGGAAGTCCTTGCTAAACAGTGTCTTCTGCAGAGTCGATTCACAGGTGCTTTGCACCACATAAGCCTGATTCCCAACCCAAGCAAAGACCCGTCGCAGCAATTGCCTGAGCCACCTGTCAATGTGTTGGCAAACTTTCTAGTCCCGGCCT
>VFKU01000562.1 GCA_009885415.1 Rhodothermota bacterium | reverse complement strand
TCGTGATCGTGGATGCGGTGGGCGTCTGCGAGAGCGACAAGACGGACTCGCGCCCGTTGGAGAAGAAGCCGGGTGTCTCGTTTGATTCGTTATTGCTTGGCGTGGCGCTAGGGAAACGGGACGAGGACGCGCTGACTTCGCTCGCCAGTCGACTGGCCCGGCTCGACCGGGAACTGACTCCGCCACAGCGGCAGGATCTGGCGAAACTGGCCGGGGGCAAGAAACTCTCCGATCTTTCCGCCGCGCTGCTCCGCGCGGTTGACGCCGATGCGATCGAGGAGTACGCCGAGGCGCTCAAAGTGGCTGCTGCGTCCCGCGGCAGCAAGACCCAGACCGAAATCGGCTTTTTCGATCGCGATGCCGCCGTTACGGAACTCGAAGGCACATTTCTTCCTCACTGGCGCCAGGAGGGTGTGACCTACTTCGTCACGTTCCGGCTTGCCGATTCCCTTCCTCAAGAAAAACTTAAACTCTGGCAACAGGAAAAGAAGGAGTGGCTGAAGAGTCATCCCGAACCACACGATGAAGCAACTCGCCGGGATTTCTACAATCGGTTCCCGGCGAGATTGCAGGAATGGCTGGACGTGGGCCACGGGTCCTGCATTTTGCGCGAGGCCCGAGTTTGTGCGCTTGTCGAGGGTGCGTTGCGCCACTTTAATGGAGCGCGTTACGAATTGGACGAGTTTGTTGTCGCCGCAAACCACGTTCACTTGCTGGTGACACCCAAGGAAGGATTCGAACTTAGCGACGTACTCCATTCTTGGAAAAGCTATACGGCCCACGAGATTCTAAAAATGGATGATCCCAAACTGGCTGTCAAAGTGGCTGCGGCGTCCCGCCGCAGTGGGTCCGGTACCCCGAATCAAATCTGGCAAAAAGAAAGTTTCGACCATATTGTGCGTTCACCGGCAAGTTTGGAGAAATTCCGTGCGTATATTCGGGCACACGATGGTGGGCCGCCAGCTCCGGAGAAACTGCGGCGGGACGCCGCAGCCACTTTGATCGGCGCTGCTTGCGCGCCTTTTGACAAGCCCGAGTTGCGCGAAGGGCTGTGTTTCATGAAAAAGCTGAATGAGCAGACGATAGACACCGTCACGGTGGATGCCGTCATCGGCCAAGGACTGGACGCCGCGGCGAAGGAAAAGGCGGTGGGGCTGACGCGATCGTTCCGTGAATATATCGAGAAGAATCAAGCCGAGATTGACGTGTTACAGATTTTGTACAGCCGGCCGTATCGCGCGCGGCTGACGGAAGCGATGCTGAAGGAACTGGAGAAGAAACTACGCACGGAGAATGCGGGCTGGAACGAGGAATCGCTTTGGCGCGCGTTCGCGATTGCCTCACCGGAGAAGGTCAAAGGGCGCTCGCAGGTGGATCGCTTCGCCGACCTAGTGCCGCTGGTGCGTTTCGCACTGGAGACGCAGCCGGTTCTGAAACCCTTCGCGGAATCGGTCCATGAGCGCTTTGAGGACTGGCTGATGGACAAGGCGACGGCGGGTGTCAACTTCACTTCCGATCAACTCGCCTGGCTCGGCCTCATCCGCGATCACATCGCCACCAGCCTCAGCATCGAGCCGGCGGATTTTGATTACGCGCCCTTCAGCCAGCAGGGCGGACTCGGCAAGGCGCATCAGGTGTTTGGAGACGGGTTGGACGCGCTGCTTGATGAACTGAACGAGGTACTCGCGGCGTGAGCGGTTTCCCCGAAGGCTGGAAGATGGCCAAAGTCGGCGAGATCGCAGACATCAATCCGCGTCCCGCAAACGGCGCACTGGACAATAAAACGCTAGCGTCTTTCATTCCTATGAAGTGCGTCGAAGAAGAAAGTGGCCGATTCCGTTCCGAGGAGGATCGTAAGGTCGGCGACGTTCGTAAGGGATACACGCCCTTCCAAGACGGCGACGTAATATTCGCCAAGGTAACGCCATGCATGGAAAATGGGAAGGCCGCGGTTATGAAGGGCCTTACGAATGGAATTGGCTTCGGATCAACCGAGTTTTTCGCTCTGCGTCCGAAGAATGGACTCTCTCCTGATTTCCTCTTCCATTTTCTTATCCAAGAGCGTTTCAGGAACGAAGCTGCGCAAAACATGACTGGTGCAGTCGGATTGCGCCGTGTCCCCAAAAGTTTTTTGGCGGAGTGCTCAATTCCGATCCCACCCTCCGACGAACAACGGCAGATCGTGGCGGAGATTGAGAAGCAGTT
>VFKU01000275.1 GCA_009885415.1 Rhodothermota bacterium | reverse complement strand
CCAGCAGGATCAGCGCCAGCCCGGCCAAGATAAGCACGAGGTCGATCGTGTTCGCCAGGCCCAGCACCAGGTGCGCGCCGAACAACAGCGTCAGCGCGAGCGCCCCGACCACGCCCGCCAAGCCGAAGCCGCCCGTCTTGATCTCGTAATAGATCGCGCCGAGGCCAATCATGAGCAAGAGCCCCGCGATTGTCGGGTTCGTCAGGAAGCGAAACGTCTTCTCCGCCCAGTTAGGCTCGATGGCGTGCATCTGCGCGCCGCGCAAGTCGTAGTGCGCGAGTGCCATCTCAAAGCCGTCCACCACCGTCGGAATCAGCCCATACTTCACTGCCTCGCTCGGTGTGAGAGTGAGCAGCTTGCCCGCCGCCACGACCAACTCGCTGCCGTCCGCATATACCACCGTGCCCGGCTCGTGCTCGATCAGGGGCGCAGACTCCGAAGTCTCGGGTGCCGCTGGCTGCGGCGGCGGCGGCGTCACTTCGCCCGCAAGCTTGCGCAAAATTTCCTCGACAGGCGATTTCGCCGCGGGCGCGGCGTCCTGCGCATTTTCTTCGTCCGCGGGACTCGTGGTCCCCGCCACGGTGTATACGATGTACTTTCCGGCTTCGTCGTAGTAGCCGCGCAACTCGATGTCCTTGTCCACCATCGCCTGCGCGAGGTCGGGACTGTGGCCGTTGCTCTCCGCCAGCGCGCGCATCTTCGCGCGCATGAACGAGACTTCCTTCTCGCCCGTCGGCTGCATGCCCTCCGCCGTCGGGATCACCGGAGTCGCCGCGCCGATCGCGCTGCCCGCCGCCATGATGATCTCGTCGCACGAAAAGCTGATCAGCGCCCCCGCGGAAATCGCGCCCATGCCCTCGATGTAGGCGATCGTTTTGCACGGCGCGTTCGAGATGGCCGTCGCAATCTCCACGGCGGAATCCACGCGCCCGCCCGGCGTGTCGATGCGAAACACGATCGCCGCCGCCTTGAGCTGCTTCGCTTCCGTGATCGCCCGCTTGACCACCACCACCGCGCCAGGATCACTGACGCCCGTGATCGGGCACACGACCACCGTCGCTTCTATCGGAGGTGCCTCTTGCGCGGGGGCCGTCGCCGTGATCAAAAACAAAAACGTGGCGGCGATCCCGAGTTGTCCGCGAATAATCGGTGTCCGGAGATTCATGGCACCTTCCGCCTGAGTGTCGGCCCCGCGCGCCACCAGTAATACAGCCCGCCAACCACTTTATTCTACGTCCATCAAAAAAGCCCGTCAATTAAGCGCCGAATGCTCGCGCCTCCAAGCAAGGGGAGGGTCGCGCTCCCGCGCGACCGCGCGCCCACCGGCGGCGGCGCGAAACCAAGGGTGCTACGCTTGAACTCGTTCAGGCGTGTTCCAGCGACGCCGCCCTCGCGTCAAACCAACGCCAGCCCAATTTCGTTGTTCAGTTCATAGCCGCGCCGAGTGGGGGAGAGGCGCCCTCCGTCGTCCGCGATGAGGCCGCGCGCCGCCAGCGTGCGAATCGCGTCGCCGAAATCTTCCTCAATCTCGGATCCGAACCTCGCGCGATACGCCGCGTGCTCGATCCCGGCTCGCGTCCGAAAATGTTGGATCAGTGTCTCAACTTTCGTCTCTCGCGCGGACAGCGCAAGCGACTCTTCCTTCTCGCCAGGCCGCGTAAGATAGGTGTCAATCCGCGAGAGGTTCCGCGCGCGCACGCCGCCGAGGTACGACACCGCCCCTGGGCCAAATCCCGCGTACTCCTCGTTGCGCCAATAGATCAGGTTGTGCGCCGACTCGAAACCCGTCCGCGCGAAATTCGACACCTCGTAGTGCTCGTAGCCCGCCGCGCCGAGCGCGTCCATCGCGTGACGATACTGCGCGAGTGCGTCGTCATCGCCGACGGCCTCGTGCCGCTGCTTCCAGAAGGGCGTCCGCTCCTCGTAAGTCAGACCATAAGTAGAGACGTGCGGCGGCGCGAAACGCACGCACTCCGCGACGCTCGCCGCCCACGCGCTCGGGGGCTTCGCGCCAAAGATGAGATCAACGCCCCAGTTCTCGAACTGATCTCCAATCACCCCGCATGCCCGCCGCGCCGCTTCTGTATCGTGACACCGCCCGAGAAATTTCAACACGACGTCATCGAAGCTCTGCACACCCAAGCTCAAACGATTCACGCCAAGCCCCCGCCAAAATCGCGCGCGCTCAGGAGTCACATCGTCAGGATTCACCTCAATCGTAATTTCGGGGTGCGACGTAATCTCGATTTGGGAGGGTCGAGCTCCCGCTCGACCGATGCTCGACTGCGCCCCTGCGGTCGAGCGGGAGCTCGACCCTCCCTCTGCAATCTCAAAGCGATGGTGCAAGGCCTCGAAAATTCGTGCAAAGCCTCGCTCGCTCAACAGAGACGGCGTGCCTCCTCCGAAAAAGATCGACCGCGCTTCGCCCGGCCCCTCGAACTCCGCGATTTCCCGGCACAGCGCCTCCGTGAACTCATCCGGCGCGTCCCCGGAGATCGGCCGCTTCACGAAATCGCAATAGGGACACGCCACCCGGCAATAGGGGACGTGGATGTAGACGCCGATTGGATTCGAACTAGATATACCCGCCGCCTTTATATTCGGTGTCGCGCTTGAGAATGACGTTGATGAGTGCGGGTTTCTTCGATTTGAATGCGCGCTCGAGCGCGGGCCGGATGTCCTCCGGCTTCTCCACGAGTTCGCCGTAACCCCCGAGCGCCTCGACCACCTTGTCGTAGCGCGTGTGATTGAGAAGCGTCGCGATGTGCTCGCCGTAGAACGCACCCTGCGGCCGCATCATCTGGCCCCACGCCGCGTCGTTGCCGATGATGCCGACGATCGGAAAGCCGAAGCGCACCGCCGTGTCGAATTCAAAGCCGTTCAGGCCGAAGGACCCGTCGCCGTAAATGATGAGCACCTTGCTGTCCGGAAAGGTCTGCTGTGCCGCGAGGGCAAAGGGCGCGCCGACTCCCAGCGTGCCGAGCGGACCCGGATCCATCCACAGGCCGTTCTTCGGAATCGGCACCACCTTCGCCGACTCCGCCACCACGTCGCCGCCGTCGCCGATGACGATCATGTTGTCGTCTTCCGCGACGAAGTCCGCGATCTCCTTGCAGAAGCGGGGCGTCTCGATCGGCACCGCATCCGAGGCTTGCTTGCCCGCGAGCTTGGCTTCGAGCGCCGCCTCCTGCGCGCGCAATTCCTTCGCGTAGGCCGAGTGATCGATCTTAATCTTCTCGTCGTTTATCAAGCGCACCATCTCGTCGAAACTACACGCGAGATTGCCCACCAGCGCCACATCCGCCCCGCGGTTCTGGCCGATGAGCAGGTTGTCCATTTCGAGCTGAATCACTTTGGCCGTCTCGGGGATGTCCTTGCCGAATTTCATGCGGAAATCCAGGACGCATCCCGCGAGCACGATCACGTCGCAGTTCTTGATCGCGTCGCGCCGTGTGCGATTGAAGAGCAAGGGAGAGTCGTTCGGGATCGTCCCACGGCCCATGCCGTTCGCATAGGCCGGGATCTTCGTCGCGTTCAGGAAGCGGTGCAGCGGCTCCTGCGCCATCGACCATTTCACGCTCGTGCCGGCCATGAGCATCGGCCGCTTCGCCGTAGCGAGGACGTCCAGCGCCTTGCGCACCTCGCCCGACTGCGGCGTCACCAGCGGCGGCGCCGTGCGAAT
>VFKU01000689.1 GCA_009885415.1 Rhodothermota bacterium | reverse complement strand
GTGCCGGCGGCGCTGGCGGCTGGGGAGGGCGCGGCCGCGCGGCGGTGGATCGAGGAGCAGCTCGATCCGGCGATGTATCCCTCGTTTACGTTGCTGCTGGTCACGCCTGAGGAGTCGGTGTGTTACGAATGGCTGGGGCGCGGGTCGCTGCGCGCGTCGGCGCTCCCGTCGCCGTGGATCCTGCGCTCGTCCTCGGGGTGGGACAGCGAGGACGTGACTCGTTGGCGCGAAGAGCGCTTCGCGCAGTGGATCGCGTCCGGCGCGCCGCACACCGGCGCGCTGCCGTCCTTTCATCTTTTGCAGGAACCCGGTCACGCCGAGCGCTCGCCCTTGATGCGCCGGGAATGGGCGGCGACGCGGAGCATCACACAGGCGCGGGTGTTGACCGGGGCGGGCCGCGCGGAGTTGCGCTATTGGCCGGCGCCGACGGCGGAGTCGCGCGAGCCGGGTGCGCACTGTTCGCTGCGGCTCGCGGTGGCGCGCACGGCGGCGATCGTGGGCTGACGTGGAGGCCGCGTTCAGGCAGGCGCTCGATGCGCTTTCGAATGATCCCGTTCTCCAGGGACTCCTGACAATTTTCTGCACGTGGATTCTCGAAGACGCGACGCTGATCGTGTGCGGGCTGTTGGTCGCGGACCAGCAGATGCGTTACGACACGGCGCTTATCGCGCTGGCGGCGGGCATTGCGATCGGCGATTGGGGGCTCTATCTCATCGGGCGAATTCTCGGCCCGCGCATTGTATCGTGGGGCCTGGTGTCGCAGCGGCGGCTGGATCGGATTCGCGCGTGGTTCGACGACAACATGTTTACGGCGGTCCTGGTGTCGCGCTTCGTGCCGGGGCTGCGGCTTCCGGCGAACCTCGCGGTAGGGATGGCGCACGCCAGCCTGCGGCGCTATCTCCCTGCGGCGGTGTTTGCCTCCTGGCTGTGGACGCTGATCACGCTGACGCTGATCGTGTGGTTGGGCACGGCGGTCATGCCGCTGCTCGGCGCGCTGAAGTGGCCCGTGGGGATCGCGCTGGTGCTCGCGGTGATTTATGTGCAGCGCCGGTCCTACAAGCGCATGACCGAAGACCCGGAGAGCACCTCGGCGGAGGGGGCGCCGGCCTCGTTCTTCGAGTTCTGGCACCCGTGGCTCTTTTACGCGCCGGTGGCGGTTTATTATTTCTGGCTTGCGCTTCGGTTCCGCAGCCTGACGCTACCGACCGCGGCGAATCCTTCGATTTATTCCGGCGGAATGATCCGCGAATCGAAGAGCCAGATTCTCGGGCTGGTGCCGGCCCTCTTGCGGCAGTGGAGTGCAGTACACGCCGCCTACGAGTTCACCCGGGACGGCACGATCGACATGCACG
>VFKU01000353.1 GCA_009885415.1 Rhodothermota bacterium | reverse complement strand
TCGAGTCCACGAGCGGGCGGATAGATACGCAGGCCTTCGCGCTCGAAGCTGCCTTCGCCTATGCCGCCGAGGCCCAGGCCTTGGCCGACGCCGCCGGAGAAGACCGGGTCGAGATGCTGAAAGAGCTCGAGCGGCTCAGCAAGACCATCGACAAGCTCGTGCGGGAATTCCGGCACTCGGCCTCGAAAGACTGAGAGTACCTCGTTACGAAACTTCGTGGCGGTTTTATCCCGGACGCATGGGCGGGCGCCCATGCTACGAGCGCGGAGTCTCGTTTTTGGGCTAGCGCCGAGTTTCGTTAGAAGCGCTAAGGGGGTTCCACGCGAATTCCGCGATGACTGCGTTGTGGTCCGACAGCGCGACGGTCTTCGGATCTTGATAGAGATTCACTGCGATGGAGATTGGCGTGAGCTGAAAGGCGGCAGCGGGGTTTGCGAGCAGGATGTAATCGATGCGCTTGCCGATGTCCGAGGACTCTTGCTCGCTCGTGCCGCCGTGGGCGGTGCCCATGAGCGTGGGCCAGACGTCGATGAAGCCGGCACCGGGACGCGCTTCGCTGTAGGTCCGCAGCATGACGGAGTATTGCGAGGCCGGGTCGGGCCACTGATCGGGCGTGCCTTTGGTATTCATGTCGCCCAGGAAGAGGGCAGGGCGGCTTGGGTCGGAGTAGGCTTTGATGAAGGCGGCGGCCTCGGCGTATTGAGCCGGGCGGAGGTGGTCGGCCCGGGCTTCGAGATGGGTCACAAAAACATCGATGCTACGGGCGGGATTTGCGCCGTCGAGAGGGAGCTGCGCGTGGATGACGCCTTTGGCGGCGAAGCCGTCGGCGCGCACGCCGTAGTCTTCCTTGGTGCTGTAGTGCTCGAAGACCATCGAGTGGGTCGCCAGGATCGGCAGGCGCGTGAGCAGGAGGCAGCCGCCGTTGGTATAGCGACCCTCGGGTTTCGGGCTGGCGAAGACGTTTAGCTGGGCACCCCAGACGACCCGGACGCCTTCCGTAATCAGGGTCTGATACTTCTCGTCGAAGACTTCCTGGAGGGCGACGAGATCGAATTTGGCGACCTCTTCGGCGATGCGCTTGGCGCGGTATTCGGGTTCCTTGCGCTCGTTCATGGCGGCGGCGGGCCCGGGGAGGAACTGGACGTTGTAGGTGATGACTCGGAGGGTGGCCGGGCGGGCGGTGTTTTTTCCGGCGGACTCGGAATCCTGGGCATGGGCCGAGGTCGCCAGGAGGAACATTAGGCTAAGGCGGACGATTCGATTTACGAGAGTCACGGCTGGCTCCAGGTCGTGGGTTTCGAGACAGGGATCGGATTCTATAGTAGCGAATCGTAGGGGTGGTGGTCTTAGGGGCAGGGTCGGCGAAGGAGAAGGAAGCGAGGGCGCACTTACGAGACTAACGTCTGATAATATATATTATGTTCAATTGAAACCAAACGATTAGGGATGACTCTGCCCGCGAAGGTCGAAACTTGGCGTTCGATAGTTCCTTCGCTGCAAATGCGTACCTCACTCGCGGCCTGAGCCTAGTGCGCTAAGTCGTGCTCGCTGCGTTACTTCTGAGACTCGATCTGTATATGAGGTCTTGGTGTCGCCAGGGATTTTCAGTGGTTCGGCTAAACGCGCACGAATTGTCGGTGGTGGGCTGCCGGTGCGCCGGCATGGGCGGGCCGCCCATGCTACGGTTGCGGTGGTTATCAGAACTCCAGGCCCCAAGTCTTGGGTGTGGTGAGCTCGAGGCAGTTTCCGCTGGGGTCGCGGAAGTAGAGCGAGTGTCCGCCCCCGGGCCATTCGTAATCCGACTCGATGGCGACTTGGTGTTCCAAAAGGCGTTTCCGCCAAGGGTCGAGGTCGGCCTCTTGGATGGCGAAGGCGGTGTGTCCGGGACCGGTGGTGCCGTGGGGTGGGATGCCGTTGTAGGTGGGTTTAGTGGATTTGTAAGCTTCCCCGTCAAGTGGACAGTTGTAAAGTAGAGTTTTCGGCGGTTAGTT
>VFKU01000115.1 GCA_009885415.1 Rhodothermota bacterium | reverse complement strand
GGCACGAGCGGGACCGCCTCGGTGAGGATTCCTTTCTTCTCGAGACGCGCGGCTAGATCCGCGGCGCTGATCCGTGCGAGGTTGACGCGGATCGTGCGCGGGGCTTCTTCGTTGGAGACCGCGCAGAGCGTCTCGGTGCGCTCAAGGCCGTATTCCTTCGTCCAGCGGGCGACGAGCCACGGCGGGATGCTGTAGCGCACTGACAGGCGCTGCTGCGGGTCCTCGGGCCACGGGACGGCGTCAAGCGTCTGCGGAATGCGCTTGAGCACGGCGTTCGCCAGGCGTGCGGTGCCGGCGTGGCCGTGGCGTTTCGCGAGGTCAACCGAGGTGTGGACCATTGCGGGAAAAGTGACGCTGTTGAGAAAGAGCGCCTGGAACACGCCCATGCGCAGGACGAGCCGCATGGGGAGGGGCAGGTCTTCGAGCGGCTGATGCAGCAGCGGGCGCAGGACGTGGTCGGCGAGCAGCGCGTGGCGCGTCGTGCCGTAGACGAGCTGCGTCATGAAGCGGCGACCGCGCGGCGAAAGGCGATCGCCCTTGCGGCGCAGGGAACGGTCGATGGCGTCCGCTATGTGCGAGTCCTTGGTGTAAATCTTCAGCAGGACTTCGATCGCGGCGTCGCGGACAAGATCTAGGGGCACGGGGGCTGGACCTCGAAGGATTCGCCGGGGGCGACCGGGTAGCCGCGGAGAAATTCGGCGGTGGTCATCGGGCGTTTGCCGGGGGCCTGGACGCGATCGATCGCGAGCAGGCCGGAGCCGGTGGTGACCACGAGTGTATCTTTTCTCACTTCGGCAATGGTACCCGGAGGGCCCGATGGATTTCCCGGCAGGGCGCGGGCAGCGAAGATTCGCAGGATTTCACCGTGCAGCGTCGCGTACGCGACCGGCCACGGCACGAAAGCGCGGACCCGGTTGTGAATCTCGCGCGAGGAGAGCCGCCAGTCAATGCGGGCGTCCTCCTTGGAAATCATCCGGCAGTGCGTCGCTCGAGTCGCATCTTGCGGCGTATACACCGCCATGCCCTTTGCGATCAGGTCGATCGCCTCGACCAGCATCTCCGCGCCAAAGCGGCCGAGCTTTTCCGTGAGCGTCTCGGTCGTGTCGTCCTCGCCTATCGAATAGCCGCGCTGCAAGAGAATCGCGCCGGCATCGGTCTCCATCTCGATGCGCATGATCGTGACGCCGGTTTCCGCGTCGCCCGCGAGCAGTGCGGCCTGAATGGGGGAGGGACCGCGGTATTTCGGAAGCAGGCTTGGGTGCAGATTGATGAAACCGCGAGGGGGCACGTCGATGATGGGCTGCTTCAAGATGCGGCCGTAGGCGACGAGCACGCACAACTCCGGGGCCTGGGCGCGCAGCCAGGCCTCGAAGGCGCCGTCGTTGAGCTTGGCGGGTTGATGCACCGGGACGCCGAGTTCCAGCGCGCGGACCTTGACGGGCGGCGGCATCAATTTCTTGCTGCGGCCCTGAGGCTTGTCCGGTTGGCAGACCACCGCGGCGACGAAATGTTTCGCGGCGACCTGTTCCAGCGAGGGCACGGCGAGTTCCGGGGTCCCGAAAAATACGATGCGCACAGCCGTCTCCACGCCCGCCGTGTTACGACGTCAGCCCGGGAATGTCGATGCCGCCGGTGAGTTCAGTCATCTTCTCGCGGACGCGATCCTGGGCCAAACGGGTCGCTTCGTTCATCGCCGCCGAAACGAGGGTCTCCAGCATCTCGGGATCCTCGGGATTGATGATGTCGCGCTCGATCTTGAGCGAGAGCACTTCCATCTTGCCATTCATCACGACGCGGACCATGCCGCCACCGGCCGCTGCCTCGATGCGCTCGTTCGCGAGCGTCTCCTTGAGGCGCTCCATGTTCGCCTTGAGGTCGAGCGCCTGTTTCATAAGCGCGCCCATGTTGCCGAGCCCGCCGAATCCTTTGGGAAACATGTTGGTCCTTTTTAGAGGTGTGCGCGCATCGAATGCCGCACGGAATAGAAGGTAGTATAGCAATTCTACCGAGGAGAATTGAGCGTGGAACCATCGAACCCTGCGTACAAAGATTTTGTCAAGACCCAATTCGCCAGCGCACCCTTTATACAACACCTCGGCATCGAGCTGATCGACTTTGCGCCGGGCTGGGTGGAAACGCGCATTGCCCTTCGCCCGGAACACTTACAGCAGGATAGTTTTGTACATGCGGGCGTCATCGCGACGATGGCGGATCACTCCTCGGGCATGGCGGCGGGCACGCTGTGCCCCGCGGGCCGAAAGGTGTTGACAGTCGAATTCAAGATCAACTTAATGCGGCCCGGGACGGGCGCCGCGCTGACCTGCCGCGCGGAGGTCGTGCGGCCGGGTAAAACGCTGAGCGTGACCGAGGCGCGGGTGTTTAACGAGGACGGCAAGGTGATCGCGCTAATGACGGCGACGATGGCGCTGGTCGAGTAAAGCCAAAACTTCCGCCACGGATTTGACGGATTGAAGGGATCAGCGGCCGGCCGGAATGATGATGTAATTGAATTGGATTAAAGTTTGAACGACGAGAAAAATTCCTAGAAGCGTTATCAGGACAGACGAGACGACGGGCAGGAGAAGCAAGGCTGGGCTTCGCGCGCCGATGCGGCGGCGAACGGCGCCGGACGCGCGGACCACGGCGATGCCGACGATGACGAGGACCGACGCGAGCCCGAGGCTGAACGCGAGGATCAGCAATAACCCGAGCGGCAGGCGGCCGATGTGGATCGCGCCCATGAGCACGATGAGCGCGGCGGGGCAGGGGACGATGCCGCCGGAAATCCCAAGCCACAGAATACTGCGGTAGGTGGGGGGCGTGCCGTCGCTGGTTTGGACGACGTGTGAGTGAGCCCCGAAAACCCCGTGCTCGTGCGGCAAGTCCGCGCCCATGTCCGCGTCGTCGTGGGTATGGTTGTCCTGCATGAGCCCGTGGTGGTGGTCGTGGAGCGCGTCGGCGCTGCCGTAGCGCGCGAGGACGTATTGCGCGTAGCGCTGGCGGAAGAGAAACAGACCGAGCAGCACGATGACCCCGCCGGAGATCACGGCGGTCCAAAAGGTAAACGTCGTTTCGGAAATGTGTTCGGTCGCATAGAGCGAGATGACGCCAAGCGCGAGTATGCTCCAGACGTGCGTGACCGTCACGACAATGCCGAGCACGAGCGCGTGCCACACCGTCCCGCGCTCGCCGATCAGATACGCCGCCATAACCGTCTTGCCGTGCCCCGGCGTAAAGGCGTGGACCGCGCCCATCAGCGCAGCAATGAGCAACGCGAGGCCGACGAGCGGCGGCGTGAGCGCATCGTTTTTCACGATGTCGCTGACGCGGTTCGTCAAGGTATCGACGATTTG
>VFKU01000899.1 GCA_009885415.1 Rhodothermota bacterium | reverse complement strand
GGCCGAGTAGAAGAGTTCGAGGATGGCCGCGTCGCGCAGGCCCTCGGGCGTCGAAGTGTCCGGCGCGGCGAGGATTTTTTCGAGGTCGCGCGCGGAGAGCACGCTCGGGAGCGCGCGGGTCGTCCGGGGCGAATCGAAATCTTCCGTCGGGTCCGAGGGCGCGATTTTTTCCTGCGCGAGAAAGCGGTGGAAGCGGCGGATCGCGCTGAGATGTCGCGCGGCGGAGCGGGGGGAGAGCCCCGCCTTGCGCAGCGCGATCAGGTGATCGAGCACGGCGTCGCGGGTGACGTTGCCCGGCTTTCGGATGCCCTGCTTTTCGAGGGACGCGAGGTAACGGCGCAGATCGGCGGCGTAGGCCGCGAGCGTCGTCTCGGCGAGGCCCGATTCGAAGACGCTCGCGCGCAGAAAGCTATCGAGCGCCTCATGCAACGGCCCTTCGAGCCGTTTCTCCGCGGCTTCTCCCATCGCGCAATCCCCCGCAAAACAGCGCGCCCCGGCGTCTTGCGACGCCGGGGCGCGTAATCAGTCTATCGATGGTGCATTAAGGAGCGACTTTGTAGACGAACACCACGCGGCGGTTCAGCGCGCGGTTCGCGTCCGTGTCGTTCGGGACGGCCGGCTTCGTGTCGCCGAAGCTGGCGGACGAAACGCGGCCCTTGTCGACGCCTCCGGCGATGAGTGCCTTGACGACGGTGTCGGCGCGGCGCTGGCCGAGCTTGTCGTTATACTTCGGGTCTCCGGAATGGTTGAAGTTATCCGTGTGACCTTCGACCGTGAGCGAATCCTTCGGGTACTGCTTGAGAAGATCGGCGACCTTCTTCACTTCGGTCTGACCTTCGGGCTTGAGGTTGGACTTGTCGAAGTCGAAGAGCACCGAGTTGAACACGGGCACCTGACGTTCAACGGCAGCAGGTGCCGGCGCCTTCGGCGGCGCAGGGGCCGGAGCCGGGGCCGGAGCGGCCACTACTGGCGGCGTGAACTTGGCATACACCACGCCACGGTTACCCCACAGTTCCTTGTCGTCCGTGTTCGACACTGGATCGGTTGGCCACCACCACGATCCCGAACGCGTCGCGTCCTTCACCGGGTCGGCTTTCGCGCCGCTCTGCGCCCACCAATCAAGGTTGTCCCACGACCGTACCTGCGCACCCGCCGAGAACGCGGTAAACGCCACCGCGACTGCCATCATCACTACCATTACCTTCTTCATGTACTTGCTCCTTTTTATGCTGCACGTCGCAGTCATCAACTTGTCAACCCAAGCCGGAGAAAAATAGCTCCGTCCCGGAACCCCAGTACGTACTACAATGCCCTTGATACGAAAACCCCACGTAAACTTCGGGTAAACTTCGCGCAAAGCGCGATATTAGCCCCGACGGGCAATAGTTTAAGCGAATCCGAAAGCCAAAGTCCAGTAGAATCTTCCCTTTAGGCCCCAGACCCCGAGGCGATCCCGGCATCATTTACACTATTCGCCCTGAATTCACTGCTTCATTGCAACGGATATGAAGCTCAAAAACGCGGCCCCGGGCGCGATTGGAGTCTCCTACCTCTCCAACCGGCCCGGGGCCGCCACTTCAAACCTTAGACCGCTTCGGCCAGCTTCCCGCGAAGCGTGCCGAAGGCCGTATCGACCCGCTCATCGCCCGTGTTCTCGATCATCCGGCGCAGTTTCGGGATCGCGCCGCCGACCTTGCGCCCGCGCCGCATGGTGCCGAACAAGTGGCGGCTGACGGTGGACTGCGTCAGATCCAGGATGGTGGCGATGTCCTCCTGCGTCTTGCCGTGGAAGTAATACAACTTGAGCACTTCGCGTTGCCGGCGCGTGAGCCGCACGTCCAGCAACTGCGCGACGACCGGCTTCACTTCCTGGAAGAACTCCGCGAAGGCGTAGCGCCGCTCACGGTCGACTTCGGTCTCGTGCCACAGGGCGCGTGACGCCGGGAGGTTCTCGAGATACTCGCTCCCGGTCGATATTTCCCAGAAATCAGGGTTGTAAGCAGACATCACACCCTCCTCTCCTCACGCTTTGAAATCCATTCCGCACGATCTCGATCTGTTTGAGCGCAAGGCCGGCGCGTACCGCGCAGAAGTGGCCCATGAAGTTGTGCTTTCGCGCGTCCGCATGCGTCTTCGTGGCCCAGTTCGCTCGCACGCCTGCGTTCGATCGCTTCGTCTCAGTCTTCGTCTTCATGGGTGGCTCCTTTCGTTGGCCCGCTTTCGCGGGGGATTGGCTGGGTAAAACAAAAACGCCGCAGGTGGCTTGGGTTCCACCTGCGGCGTTGGTTTCGACTAAGTCTGATTAGATCAGCCCGTCAATTCCTCCGAGGGGAATCCGGCGCGCGTGCGATGCTTTCGCACGGCCGCCGCCGGCCAATTCGCCGCCGTAAAAAGGCGAACATAGGACGCCGGCGAACACGTCGCCTGAAGCATGAGAATCATGCCCAAGCCTTCGCGTTGTACCGTGCGCTGCATTGTTCAATCCTTTTCCGGCCACAAACCGGAATTCCCATCCGGGTCGGGCTACTACTTGCAACACTATACCGCGCCACCCGGTTCCGGCTCAATACCCCGGCCGGAAACGGTGTCGCTTGCCCTTCACTATCTATATGCATACTTTGTTGCAGCCGCGATTGTGGCCGGGAAACGAAGGGGTACAAAAATGGACATCACCCTCGAAACCCCTCGTAATCTGTCCAGAAATGTGCGTCGGTGTAGCCCCGACCTGACACGCTAAGGCCTTTATTGTCAGTGCATTACACAAATTGGTCTCGCTTGGCGCGCGGCTTGCGCTCTGTCCTCCAGCGGAAGGCAAGAAACCTACTGGAGCTCCCCCCGATGGCCGTACAGATTCTACCCGATGCCGGAAAATACGCCCTGGGCGATATCTCGCCCCAGGACATCACCGGCACGCACCGTCGCGCGCACATCCTCGTGGTCGACGACGAAAACGGCCCGCGCCAGGCGCTGCGCATGTTGCTCAAGGAAGACTACGAAGTCCATCTCGCGACGCGCGTGAGCGAGGCGCTCGAGGTCATCAAGCAGCACGCGATCGAGCTCATCATCACCGACCTGCGCATGCCCGAACGCTCGGGCGTCGATCTCCTGCGTGAGGTCAAGCAGATTGATTCCGATATCCAGGTCATCATCTTTACCGGCTACGGCCAGCTCGAGACCGCGATGAAGGCGGTCGAGTACGGCGCCTTCGCCTACATGGAAAAGCCCTTCGACAACTCGGTCATGACCGACATGGTCCGCGCCGCGCACTCCAAGTACCGCCAGGAAAAAGAACGGCGCATGTTCGAGAAGCTCGCGCTCGAGGCGAGCCGCTTTGAGACGCTCGGCCGCGTGGTCTCCGGGATGATGCACGACATGGCCACGCCGCTCACCGTGATCAACAGCCACATCGAGCTGTTGCTCATGAAGCCCGATCGCGATGATCTAACGAAGCGCCTCGAAACAATGAAGGGCCAGATCCAGTATTGCGCCGACCTCACCCGCTCGACGATGAACTACTTGCGTCCCGGCCAGAAGGGCCCCGTGCAGACGGATCTGAACACCGTGATCGGCGCATGCCTGAAAGTCGCCGCGCCGCTCTTCCGCGAGACGCGCGCGACGATGCACCCCGACCTCGCCGC
>VFKU01000461.1 GCA_009885415.1 Rhodothermota bacterium | reverse complement strand
TCGTAGATCGCGAAGTTCGGCTCGTACCCGAGCTGCGCGCCGTCGCGGCGCAGGATGCCTAGCCGAGCGGATAGGGCCCGCCGGTGTATGCGAGTCCGCTCGCGATCGACGTGATGCCGATGAGGAAGTACAACGGTCCGCCGCGCATCGTGATGTAGAGTCCGGGGATGAACACCGCGGCGAAGGTAAGAACGATCGCACCCTTCATCACCTGCGGCTTAATGCGCCCCGAGGCCACGGCGCGCGGCGGGCCCATGCGTTCGGCGTCGGTGCCCCGCAGGCCATCGGAATAGTCGTTGGCAAAGTTCGTGCCGATCTGGATGAGCAGCGCGCCCACGAGACACGCGACGAAGGACGGCGCGTGGAAATGCCCCGCCTCGGCCGCCATCGCCGCCGCGATCACGACCGGACACGCGCCCGCGGGCAGCGTCTTAAGGCGCATCGCGAGCAGCCAACGATTTTGAAGGGATGAAGATGAATTAGCCACGGATTTAACGGATTGTACGGATCAGTTATCGGTTAAGGAAGAGTCTCTTGAATTCGGGTTTAGGACCGAAATTCAGAATTAAACCCACGTGGATTCCCGTTGCTTTTAGGTAATTGATTGTTTGTGCGGTGTGGGCATCGTCGATAGCCTTGGACGATTTCAATTCAAGAATTATTTTTTCCTCTACAAGAATATCAGCACGAAACTCTCCAACCACTGAACCCCTAAACTGGACTTTGATTGGGGCCTGTTGACTTGCAGTCAGGCCTGTTTGTCGGAGCGCGATGGCAAAAGCGTTCTCATAGACCGATTCCAGAAATCCATACCCCAATTCGTTGTAAACATCATAAAAGAATTTCAGAATTTGGCTTGTAAGTTCCTTGTGTTCCAACTGGGATGACTCAGCGTCGCTCATGGGCCAGATCCGTTCAATCCGTAAAATCCGTGGCTGTTCTTAAGGCAGTTTGGGGAACTTCCCGAAGTTCGGCTTGCGTTTTTCGTTATAGGCGTTGCGGCCTTCCTGGCCTTCCTGGCTCATGTAGAAGAGGCGCGTGGCGTGGCCGGCGAGTTGCTGTAAGCCCGCGGCGCCGTCCTCGTCGGCGTTCATCGCGGCCTTGATGCACGCGAGCGCGATCGGCGAGTGGCCGAGCATTTCGCGGCACCATTGCACGGTCTCCTCCTCGAGGCGCGCGAGCGGCACGACGGTGTTGATGAGGCCCATGTCGAGCGCCTGCTGCGCGTCGTATTGGCGGCAGAGGAACCAGATTTCGCGCGCCTTCTTCTGGCCGACGATCCGCGCCATGTGCGCCGAGCCGTAGCCCGCGTCGAAGCTGCCCACGCGCGGGCCCGTCTGCCCGAAGCGCGCATTGTCCGCCGCGATGGTCAGGTCGCACACCAGATGCAATACGTGCCCGCCGCCGATCGCGTAGCCCGCGACC
>VFKU01000468.1 GCA_009885415.1 Rhodothermota bacterium | reverse complement strand
TCAGGGCCATCAGCAATAAGAATGTCGGCGGCTCCGTCAATCTATTCTTCATTTCGAATGGCCTCTACATCCTGGCGTGCGCGCCTAGCGCCTTCTCGATGCTCTCGCCATTGATGTCGAAGTGGGAGGTGTGCCAGGCGGCGCGGGCTTGGTCGACGAGGATGAGTTGGGGGGATTTGTGTTCGACGCCGAGGCGCTGGGCGAGCGCGTTGCTCACGGGGCGGGACTCGATGACTTTGATGAGGTAGCAGGGCGGGACTTCAACGCCGGCGGCGCACGCTTTCTCGAAGTATTCTTTCGCGCGGCGGAGCGCGCCGGAGGAGACGGGGCACACGGTGCTGTGTTTGAAGAAAAACGCAGGGCGCTCGGCGGTCGAATCGAGCGCGGCATCGAGCTGCTGCAAGGTCGTGATTTCGTCCACGGATTTGTCCTTCTGCCGTGTAGATTGTATCAGTTTCACGTATTTCTTCCCACAGATTTCCACCGATTCGCACAGATTCCCGCGGGCGATCGTTGCGGTATACTCTCCGGGTTCGTCGTCATTTCCGGGGGAACATGGACACATCAGCCGCACCCAGTCCGTCCGCGCCGCAGGCGGATCCGATGGCCGTGCTGCGTCCGGGCCTGCGGCATCTGATCTCCGACGGCGTGTGCGCGCAGGTGATGGGCGTGCTGACGGGCGGCGCCTTCCTCGTGGCGCTGGCGCTGATGCTCGGCGCATCGAACGCGGTGATCGGCCTGATCGCGGCGATTCCCTCGCTGGCGCAGTTGTTGCAAGTGCCGGCGATCTCGGTGGTGAACCGCATCCGGCGGCGGCGGCTGATCAGCGTGGTGTGCTCGGGCCTCGGGCGGCTGTTCCTGATGTGCATCTGCTTCCTGCCCTTCTTCTCGCCGGCGCCGTGGCGCGTGCCGCTGCTGCTGATTGCGCTCAGCGTGTACTTCGGGCTGAACGCGGTGAGTTCGTGTTCGTTCAATTCGTGGATGCGCGACTTGATGCCGATGCACGTGATGGGCGCGATCTTCGGTCGGCGCATGGCGATCGGTACGGCGATCGGCGCGGGACTGAGCCTGGTGGCGGGCTTCGGTGCGGACTTCGCCTA
>VFKU01000482.1 GCA_009885415.1 Rhodothermota bacterium | reverse complement strand
CTTACTGAATTCGATCTGTTGGACGAGGCGTGGGGCGGCAAGACGATTATCCGGAACATTTCTGCGCAGACCGGCGACGGCATCGACGAGTTGATGGAACTGCTGGTGCTCGAGACCGAGCTGCTCGAGCTGAAGGCCAACCCGGACAAGCAGGCGCGTGGCGCGGTGATCGAAGCCGAAGTGACGCGCGGGCAAGGCCCGGTGGCGTGGGTGCTCGTGCAGAGCGGCACGTTGCGTGTGGGTGATATTTTCCTCGCGGGCGACACGCACGGTCGTGTGCGCGCGATGACGGATCCGGCGGGCCGGCCGGTCAAAGAGGCTGGTCCCGCGCGTCCGGTGGTGGTGATGGGCTTTAACGCGGCGCCGTCCGCGGGCGATCAGTTTATGGTCGTCAAGGACGAGCGCATTGCGCGGGCGATCGCGGACAAACGCATGCACCGTCGGCGAATGAAGGAAGGCCCGGCGGTGAAACACGTGACGCTGGAGGACTTCCACCTGAGTCTGGTGGCGGGCGAACAGACGGAGCTGCGCGTCGTGGTGAAGGCGGACATGCAGGGCAGCGTGGACGTGTTGAAATCGACGCTGCCGGAGATCGGCAACGAGAACGCGAAGATCAAAATTGTGCACTCGGGCGTGGGCGCGATCAACGAGTCCGACGTGTTGCTGGCGAGCGCGAGCGACGCGGTGATCCTCGGGTTCCACGTTGAGCCGACGCCGAAGGCCTCGCATCTGGCGGCCAGCGAGGGTGTGTCGATCAAGAGCTACAAGATCATCTACGAGTTGACCGAAGAACTGCACAAGTCGCTCGAAGGTCTCCTGGAACCGGAAAAACGCGAAGTCATTACGGGCCACGCGGAAATCCGCAAGGTGTACAAGTCGTCCGCGTTGGGCAGTATCGCGGGAAGTATGGTGACCGACGGCGAACTGGTGCGCGATTCGAACGCGCGGCTTCTGCGGAAGAACAAGTCGATCTGGGAAGGCAAGATTGGGTCCTTGCGGCGCGAGAAGGACCAGGTCAGCTCCGTGCAGACGGGCTTCGAATGCGGTATCAAACTTTCCGGCTTCGATGAGATCCAGGAAGGCGACATCATCGAGACCTTCAAGACGGAGGTTGTCGCCAAGTCTCTGAACTGAGTGAGGCAGCAGCGGTGCCGGCGAGGAGACGGCGGTGACCATCGGGTTGCTTCACATGGACTTTGGTATTCCGGGGTCGCGCTCGCTCAAGGACAAGCGCCGGGCGATGAACAGCCTCAAGGAACGGCTGCGCAACCGCTTCAATTGTTCCGTCGCCGAGAAGGATTCCGAAGAGAAGTGGGCGCGGGCGCGGCTGGCGGCGTGTGTCATCTCGAACGACGCCGCGCATGTCCACGAGCAGTTGATGGAGATCGTCCGCTATTGCTCCGGCGACCACGCGGTAGAACTGATGGATTATTCGATAGAGACCTTTTAGCGTCGCGGATGGGAATGCAGCGGAATGGCCAGTGAAAATAGAGCGAGGCGCGTGGCTGAGGCGATCAAGGAAGAGGTCGCCTCGCTGCTGATCAAGGGCCTCAAGGACACGCGCATCGGCTTCGTGTCGGTCGTGGGCGCGAAGGTCTCGGCCGATCTGCGCACGGCGGACGTGTACGTGAGCCTGTATGGGAGTGAGTCGGAGAAGAAGTCTTCGCTGATCGGCCTGCAGAGCTCCGCCGGGTTTGTGCGTCGCCACATTGGCAAGGCGCTGCGCCTGCGCTTTGCGCCGGAGGTGCGTTTCCGCGAGGACACGACGCTGGACGAGGTGTTCCGTCTCGAGAAAATTTTCAAGGAACTTCACGAGAGCGAGGCCAAGGCCGAGGGGGAGAACAACGGCGCGGGTAAGATCGAAGGCGAGGGGGAGCAGTCCGGCGATGAAGAGCGTTGATTTAAAGGGCGTGATTGAGGCCTGCCGCGCGGCCGGGACTTTCCTCATCACGTCGCATTCCACGCCGGACGGCGACGCGATCGGCAGCATGCTGTCGATGCGCGCGTTTCTTCGCGCGCTGGGCAAGACAGAAATCACCTGCGCGTGTCACGACGCGGTGCCGCGGATGTACGAGTGGGTGCCGGGCGCGGAGGACCTTGTGCGCGCGAACAAAGTGCGCGAGGCTTACGACCTGGTCGTTGTGATGGACGTCGCGCAACGCGAGCGCCTGGGTGATATTGGCAAGCGCATCGGCGCGGAGCAGCGCGTGCTGATTGTGGATCACCACCCCGAGGACGCGCCCTTCGGCACCCTGAATTTCGTCGACCCGACCTATGCCTCGTGCAGCCAGATCGTCGTGGACTTGTATGGCGCCGCGGGGTTGCCGATGTCGCTCGAAGCAGCGACCGCCGCTTATGTCGGCCTTACGACCGACACCGGGTCGTTTCGTTTCGGAAATACGGACGCGCGGGCGCACCGCCACGCGGCGCTGCTGCTCGAAGCCGGCGTCGATCCAGTGGAGATTTCATCGCGCGTCTTCGACGTGATCTCGTCGGAAAAACTCGACTTGTTGCGTCGCGTGCTCGATCGTGTGCAGAAGAGCGGCTGCGGACGTGTGGCCTGGGCGCATTTGACGGCGGCCGACTTGAACGAGGCGCACGCGGACGCGGAGGACGTCGAGGG
>VFKU01000339.1 GCA_009885415.1 Rhodothermota bacterium | reverse complement strand
TGCACGAGTATGCCGCTGTCGCGCGCGCGGTCGGTGCGCTCGCCCCAGGTCTTCGCACCCCACTTGAACTCGGCGACGAGGTGGTAGTTCTCGAAGGACTCGCGGGTGGTGATGCACCCCCACTCCTCGCCGGAAATCCGCAGGAGACCGTCGGTCACGGTGAAGACCTGCTTGGGGTCGGAGTCGCGCCCGCGATCGCGCAGGAAGGTATAGAAGTGCGTGAGGCCGCTGCCGTCGAAGAGGCGGACTTCGCGGGTCGCGTCGTCTTCGGCCAGGGCCTGCGGCGCGCTAAGCGAGACGGCGACCGTCAGCAAGAGACCCAAGACATTTCGTGAAACTTTTGAGAATCGCATAGTCGATCTCTTCCTTTGGTGAGCGCCGCCGTTCCCGGCGGAATGAATATACACCGTCCGCGACGGCCGATGGGGTATATTCGGGTCTGAGGCTTTTTGTCGAGGGCGGAGTTTCAGGCCGAAGAGATTGCTTCGTCGCAACCGCGCTCCTCGCAATGACAGTGGGAGTCGCAAACCCCGCTCCTGCTAAGAAAGCTGTTCCTATTGGGGAAATGCAAGAAGGGTGTAAGCACTTTGGTGGCATCGGCTTCCAGCCCATGCGCGTCGGAGATGAAGACCGGCCGTCTTCAAGGCGTGGCGGCCGGCGGCGCGCGCGCATCGGCTGGAAGCCGATGCCACCAAAGATCCCTGCTTTCTTTCGACAGACTCCGGCGCGAGCCGGTGTGGAACTCGCAATGACGGGTTGGGCAGGTTTTTTTATCAGAGCAAGTCTCAAACAAGATTTGTCGCGGGCTGTCGCCCGCTCGCATGGGCGGGCCGCCCATGCCACAATCGCCGGTTTTTTAGGCGCTGTACGGAAACAGAGAAACTCATGGCGCAATCGAGTTCAAAGCTAGAGACGCCGGTCGCGGATGCTGTGCTGTCGCTCTATCGCCGTTTTCCGGAACTTGAGCGCCATGCTCCTCGCCTTCCCTTGTGCGTCTTGCCTACGTCTGTGCGAAGTTTTGCGTTGTTGCCTGGCGACACCGGCGGCCTCTACGTCAAGCGCGACGACCTCACGGCGACGCCCTACGGCGGCAACAAGGTGCGAAAGCTGGAGCTCTTGTTGGCCCAGGCGCGGATGCGTGGCGCGAAGGAGGTTGTCACTTTCGGGTATGCAGGGTCGAACCACGCGCTGGCGACGGCGATTTATGCGGGCCGCGCCGGACTGCGCGCCACTTCGATTTTGCTTCCACAGCCGAACGCCCAGTATGTGCGGCGGAACCTGCTTGCGGGTCACGCCGCCGGGGCGCGGCTCATTGCGCGTTCGAGCGTGCGCGCGATCGCGGCGACGGTCGCGATGAGGACGGCTGTCTCGGTGCTGCTCGGGCGCGGCCGGCCGTACATTATTCCGGCCGGGGGCTCCTCCCCCTTCGGCGTGCTGGGCTACGTCAACGCCGCCTTCGAATTGGCCGATCAAATCGCGACGGGGGAACTGCCTGCGCCTGAGCGAATTTATATTTCCTTCGGTTCGATGGGCAGCACGGCCGGTCTGGCGATCGGCTTCGCGTTGGCCGGGTTGCGGACGGAGTTGCACGCCGTGCGCGTTGTGGATACGAATTTCGCGAGCCGGGAAAAACTGGAGCGGCTGGTCCGCGCGACGATTGAGCAGTTGCGCGTCTGGCTCCCTGCATTGCCGCAGGTCGCCCCGCTTGAGCGGGTCGTCGTGCGCGACGAGTTCTTTGGGCGACGCTACGGCGAGTTTACCGAGTCGAGCGTGGCGGCGGTGAGGCAGGCGCAGGACACCGCTGGGCTGCGGCTGGACGGCACCTATTCCGGCAAGGCGCTCTCGGCGCTCCTGTCGGACGCGCAGCGCGGCGAATTGCGCGGGCGCACGACGCTGTTCTGGAATACGCACAATTCCTGCGACGTGGACGCGCTCGGGGCTGGCGTCTCGTATCTCGAATTGCCGCGCGCGTTTCACCGGTATTTCGAGGAGCCGGTGCAGGCCCTCGATCCCGGCGCGTGAGCGCGGAGGACTGGCTTTCCCAGAAGGCAACGAAGGAAACGAAGAGTTTGAAGGCGGCGGGACGGATAGGAATGATGGGGAGAATGGGGACACATGCGACGTATGGGAGATTTTAGATTGGGGAGGTTTTGGGCTCTGCTTATGTTCGCGGTCGCGCCTGCTTTCGCACAGCAGTCCGTGGATTCGATTGATCGCGACTACTCCCAGGAATTGCCGCGCACGCAGCCGCTGGAGCCGAAAGACGCGCTCGCTTCGTTTCGCATCCATGCCGGATTTCACATTGAACTGGTCGCGGCGGAGCCGCTCGTGTTCGATCCGGTCGCGATGGCTTTTGACGAGTCCGGGCGGCTTTTCGTGGTCGAGATGCGTGGGTACTCGGAGCGACGGGAGGAACTCATCGGCGCGATCCGGTTTTTGGAGGATCACGACGGAGACGGCGTCTTCGACACGAGCAGCGTGTATGCCGACAAGCTGGCGTGGCCGACGACGGTGGCGTGTTACG
>VFKU01000803.1 GCA_009885415.1 Rhodothermota bacterium | reverse complement strand
TCGCAAACGAGCTGTCTGACAACAGACGCTCCAGGAGCCTCACCCTCCGCCGGCCCCGTTTCTCTACACCCGTCAGCATAAAAGAAACGAAAATCGAACATACAAGGAGCGCGGTTGCGACGAAGCAATCTCTTGATCCGGAATCCTCACGCACTTCGAGTGGGCTCAGTGCACATCCAGCCCCTGCACGGTACACAACACGTGCTCGATCGACTTCAGAATCTCGCCCATGTACTCATCCACCGCCTTGCTACTCCCCGGGATCGCATACACCACGGTCTTCCCCATCACCGCCGCCACACTCCGGCTGATCAACGCGCAAGGCTTGTCCGCGCCATATTTCAGACGCACCAGATCCATGATGCCCGGAATCACCTTGTCCGCCAGCCCGAGCACCACCTCCGGCGTGTTGTCGCGCGGCCCGACCCCCGTCCCGCCCGTCGTAAACACGAGGTGCACGCCGCCGTCGCGCGCGGCCATCAAGCGATCGCGCAGACCCGCCGCGTCATCAGGCAGCAGCGCCGACTCCACCGCAAGCGGAATCTTTCCCGCGCCGAAAAACTGCTCGACATGCCCGCGCAACTTCGGCCCGCTCTTGTCCTCGTAAACCCCCGCCGACGCCCGATCGCTCAGCGTAATCACCACAACGCGCAACGGCCGCGTCACCGTAAAATACTCCGCAAGGAGATCGCGGTCGCTTCTATTTTTCGTAGACGCCATCGTGCAATTCCCGTCGCAACAAGAGTCCTCACTATAGCCCACCGGGAGGGTCGAGCTCCCGCTCGACCGCACCTCAACCGCGCGTCCCGCCTTCGCAGCGCCCCAATTCTTGAAAAAATCCCCCCACCCCGATACGGTTATCCGCTCAGCCGCATCGCCACTCCATGCGGCGTCCGGAGGAATCACACCATGCCTCGCCGCCACCACCTGCTGCTCGTCATTCTCGCGACTGCCGCCGCGAGCGCCCACGCCTACGACTACGACAAAAAAGATCCCGCCGCGGGCGCCGGACCCAAGGCCCCCTGGCGCGCCGTCGCGCAATGGGACACCGTCGACGAAATCAGCACCGCCGAGATTCACCAGTTCACCACCTCCACCGATTACCTCACGCCCATGGTCAGCTACGTCCCCGACGACCCCAATGTCCCTTCGCCGCGCGACGTCCTCGGCTACATCGCCGGCGCCGAGAATTTCCTCACACGGCCGGAGGACACGATCCGGTATTTCCAAGCGCTGGCCGACGCCTCGCCGAACGTCGATCTGATCCAAACCGGCACTTCCGAAGAAGGCCGGCCCTTCCACGTAGCGATCATCAGCGACGCCGCGAACATCGCCCGCCTCGAAGAATTCCGCGGCTACACCCGCGCGCTGTCCGATCCACGCAGGACCAACGATGCGGCCGCGGCGGAAATATTCGCGAAGGCCAAGCCGATCATGCACATCACCGCCGGTCTGCACTCGCCGGAAACCGGCCCGCCGGAAATGGTGATGGAACTGGCCTACCGCCTCGCCGTCTCGAAGCACCCCGATATCGAGCGCATCCGCAAGGAAGTCATCCTGCTCATCACCCCGGTAACGGACGTGGACGGCCGCGCCGAAGTCGTGGACTGGTATTACCGCCACACAAAGGACTACACCGACTACGACTACCTCCCCGCCGGCGGCCCGCCCTACTGGGGTTATTACGCCTTCCACGACAACAACCGCGACGGCATCCAAATGAGCCTCAAGCTCACGCAGAACTATATGGACAGCTTCCTCGAGTGGCACCCGACCTACTCGCTGGATTTGCACGAGTCCGTCCCGCTCATTTACGTCTCCGGCGGCACGGGACCCTACAACGCCAACGTCGACCCGATCACCGTGCGCGAGTGGCAGATGTTCGCCCACTACGAGCTCGAAGAATTGCAGCGCTTCAACGTCCCCGGCGTGTGGACCTGGGGCTTTTACGACGGCTGGAACCCCAGCTACCTCCTCTGGATCACCAACAACCACAATGCGATGGGCCGCTTTTACGAAACCTTTGGCAACGGATCGGCGCGCACGATGGAGCGCGACCTCAGCGAGGTCGAATACGCCGGCAAACCCGTCACCGAGCGCATGTGGTACAACGCCGACCCGCCCCCGAAAAAACTCACATGGTCGCTGCGCAACAACACGAACTACATGCAATCGGCCGCGCTCGCCTCGATGCGCCTCTTATCGAACAACGGCCGCACGATGCTCGAGAATTTCTACCAAAAGGGCAAGAACAACATGCGCGCGGGCGCAGAGGAAGCGCCGCACGCGTGGGTAATCCCCGTAGAAGGACAGGACCCCGTCCGGCTTTCGTACCTCATCAATCAGTTGCAGCGCCACTTGATCGAAGTCAGCCGCGCCACACGCGATTTCGAGTTGAAGGAGGGTAAGTTCAAAGCGGGCGATTTCGTCGTCCGGCTCGATCAGCCCTACGGCCGCCACGCCAAGAACCTCCTCGAAGCGCAAGACTTTCCGAAGACTCCCCCCGAGATCCGCCCCTACGACGATGTAAGCTGGACGCTCGGAAATTTGTATCGCGTGAAGACCACCAAGATCGAAGACAAGGCCGTCCTCGACCTGAAAGATCTCGAAGCCGTCTCGGCGCCGCTCTCGCTCCCCGGCACGGTCGCCGAGGGCGACCCCGAAGCCTTCGCGATCTCCCACGTCGGCAGCAACGGACTCATCCAGGCCCGCGTGCTGCTCGGTAAACAAAAGATCCTCGCGGCCGACGCCGCCTTCAAAGTCAGCGACGTCGAGTATCCCGCCGGCACCTGGATCATCCCTCACCAGCGCGGTCTGCGCGGCAAGCTGGTCGAGATAGCGAAGCAAACCATGCTTGATTTCCATGCGCTGGACGCCATGCCCGAAGTCCCCACGCACAGCGTCGAGCTCCCGCGCCTTGCGCTGTATCACAACTGGGTCAGCACGCAGCCCGACGGCTGGGTCCGCATGACTTTCGACAAGGCCGGCGTGCCCTACACGTATATCTCCGACCAGACGATTCGCGAAGGCGGACTGCGCGCAAAGTTCGACGTGATCCTCATGGCCGATCAGGGCGGTGCGGACGCCAAAACGCTCGTACATGGGCGCGATCCAAAGTTCGGCCCGATCGACTACCGACCCACGAAAGACTTCCCCGCCCACGGCCGCGTGGACGACGCGCGCGACATCACGCGCGGGATCGGCTTCGGGGGTATTGCTGAGTTGGAGAAGTTTCTCCACGAGGGCGGTACGTTGATGCTGCTCGGCTCCTCCGGCCGCCTTGCGACGGACTTCGGCCTTGTGCGAAACGTCACGACCGCCGCGGCCAAAGTCGACACCCCCGGCGCGTCGCTACAAACCATGGTCACCCGCCGCGATCATCCCATCGCCTACGGCTACGACGACACCAACTGGGTCCAACGCGGCAACGGCCCGCTCTACTCCGTGCCCAAGAAATACGACCACTGGATCGTCCTAAAATACGGTACCAAAGCCCTCCGCGATGAAGACGACAAGAAAAAAGACGAAGCGAAAGCGGATGCGCCGAAGGACGACGCCAAGAAAGACGAAAAACCGAAGGACGATGCCAAGCCGAAGGACAAGGGGAAATTCCTCCTCAGCGGCTTCGTCGACGGCCAGGACACCCTCGAGAAATCCGCCGCCATCATCGACATCCCCAGAAACAACGGCGGCCGCGTTATCCTCTACAGCTTCAATCCCCTCCACCGCTACCTAAACCACGGCGACTTCAACTACGTCTACAACGCGCTCCTCCACTGGAACGACTTCCCCGACGGAAAACCCAAGGACAGCCCGGACCTCGTGAAGGATTAGCGCAAACAGTCTCGGGTAGGGGCGGCCCCCTGTGGCCGCCCTGTACACACTCGATCGTCAATA
>VFKU01000653.1 GCA_009885415.1 Rhodothermota bacterium | reverse complement strand
TCGCAAACGAGCTGTCTGACAACAGACGCTCCAGGAGCCTCACCCTCCGCCGGCCCCGTTTCTCTACACCCGTCAGCATAAAAGAAACGAAAATCGAACATACAAGGAGTCCGGCATGGGCCCCGTTTTTGGAGAAGGCCTGACGTTCCGGCCGACGAAGCAATCTCGCCCGCTGCGCGCGTTGCTTCGGAGCGGGGCCGGGAGACGTTGAGATTGCTTCGTCGGCTGCGGGACGGATTGTCTCGCGGGGTTGAGGCGCGGGGTGGCCTCTTCTCAATGACGACGTCGGATAGAGTCGTGGTCGAAGTATGGAATCCCGCGCGCAGGCACTTCCGTGTGCGGCGAGGAAACTTCTGTCGCTACTCCATCGGGTAACTCAGGCCCCACTGGGCGCGGATGCTGTCGAGCGAGTCTAGAATCTCCAGCGTGACTCGGTGCGGCATGGTCTCGCTCTCCAACCTTCCCGCACGCAGGCATGCGTGCGCCTCCTGCGCTTCGTACTCGTAGCCGTTGCAGGCGTGTGGGAAGTTGAGCGTGGTCGGCGCGCCCTCGGCGGGAACCAGGCTGACCTGGGTCGCGTTCCAGAAGGTGTCGTGCAGCCGGATCATCCCTTCGGTGCCCATGATAAACGCCTCGTGCGGCGTTTGCGTCTGGATTGCGCTCGCGAGCACCGCGATGCCGCCGCCCTCGTAGCCGAGCAGCATTCCCGCTTGCTCGTCCACGCCGCCGCGCCCCCGCCACGCCATGCTCTCGATGCGAGCCGGCGATTTCCCAAAGGCCAGGTGCGCCAGCGTGATCGGGTAGATGCCGACGTCGAGCAGGCTGCCGCCGCCGAGCGCGGGGTCGAAGAGCTTGTCCTCGTGATCGCGAAAGCCGAAGCTGGCCTGCACCATGCGCACCTCGCCGATCGCGCCCTCGCGGATCCACGTTGTTGCTTGTTGCACCGCCGGGATGAAGCGCGTCCACATCGCCTCCATAAGGAATCGCTTGTTCTGGGTGGCGACATGAATGACTTCTTCCGCCTGCGCGCGATTGATGCAGAACGGTTTTTCGCAGAGCACGGCTTTTCCTGCGTTGAGGCAGAGGATGCTGTTGTCCTTGTGCAGCGCGTGCGGCGTCGCGATGTAGACGATGTCGACATCCGGGTCGGCGGCCAGCGCCGCGTACGACGCGTGACGCTTGCGAATACCGAAGTCCTTGGCGAAGGCGTCCGCGGCGGCTTGCGTCCGCGAGCCGACCGCGACGAGGTCGGCGTCCTTCACCGAGCGCAGGGCTTGCGCGAAGAGCCGCGCGATGTATCCCGTCCCAAGAATGCCCCAGCGAATGGGCCGTGTCGTGTCGCAGATTCGATTCATGGGATAGATTTTCCTAATTGTTGCGTGACTCTCGAAAGGCTTGTTCGCGCCAGGGTATCAGCCCGCCGCGCCGAATAGAGCGCCCGCGCCGGCCGTCAAGCCCATCGCCAGCGCGCCCCAAAAGCCGACACGCGCCGCGCCCACAAGCATCGGCGCGCCACCGACGCGCGCGGCCAGTCCGCCCAAAGCCGCCAGAAGCGCCAACGACACGGCCGAGACGACCCAAACGAGCAGCGCCTCGGGAACGACGAGCGCGGTGAGGAGAGGAATCGATGCGCCGCCGGCGAAGGTGGCTGCCGAGGCGAGTGCCGCCTGCACGGGCCGCGCGGAGAGCACCTCCGAAATTCCCAACTCGTCCCGCGCGTGTGCGCCGAGCGCGTCGTGCGCCATCAATTGAAGCGCGACCTGACGCGCGAGCCCGGGATCGAGTCCGCGGCCTTCATAGATCGACGCGAGTTCGTTTTGCTCGTTCTCAAGATCGGTCTCGAGTTCCTTTCGCTCACGCGCGAGATCGGCCCGTTCTGTGTCGGCCTGTGAACTGACCGACACGTACTCGCCCGCGGCCATCGACATTGCGCCCGCAACGAGCCCGGCCACGCCTGCCACGAGGACGGCGCTTCGACCGGAATCCGCGGCCGCGACGCCGACAACCAGGCTCGCCGTGGAGACGATGCCGTCGTTCGCGCCGAGGACCGCCGCGCGTAACCAACCAATGCGGTCAGTGCGATGCCACTCAAGATGACGTGTGTACAAGATCCCGTTTCTCCTTCACGCCTCCGTTTGGCGGGGGCGCTAAGCCGGATGCCGGCAGCGCTTGATTATATGCACGGAAGGATTCAAACTGACATGGTGTGAAGACCGAGTGGTATCTTTCAGCGATTCGAGGAGAGTTCGAGATGGGAAAGCTTAGAACCGGGTTGTTGGGTGTGTGCGCCCTCTGTTTGACGGCGAGCGCCTTTGCGGCCGACGCTCCGGCGAAGACGAAGGTCCTGTTCATCGCCGGCAATCCGAGCCACGGCATCGGTGAGCACGAGCACCGCGCCGGGTGCATGCTGCTCGCCAAGACCCTCGAGGAGGGCATGCCCAACATCGACGCCGAAGTCTCGTGGTACAGCTGGCCGAAGGACGAAAAGGTTTTCGACGGTGTGTCGGCGGTTGTCATGTACTGCGACGGCGGCGAGGGGCACTACGCGAACAAACACCTCGATTTCATCCAGGAGCTCGTCGACAAGCAGGTAGGCATCGTTTGTTGGCACTACGGCGTCGAAGTGCCCAAAGGGCCCTCGGGCGACAAGTTCTTGCAGTGGATCGGCGGCTATTTCGAGCCGCACTGGTCCGTGAACCCGCACTGGGACGCCGACTTCAAGACGCTGCCCGAGCATCCGATCACGCGCGGCGTCGCGCCCTTCGCCACGAACGACGAGTGGTACTACCACATGCGCTTTCCGGCGGACATGAAGAACGTCACGCCGATTCTGACCGCGCTCCCGCCCGCCTCGACGCTCACCCGCGAAGACGGCCCGCATAGCGGCAACGCCGCAGTGCGCGCGGCGGTGGCGGCCGGCGAAGCGCAACACGTCGCGTGGGCGATCGAGCGGCCCGACGGCGGCCGCGGCTTCGGGTTCACCGGCGGTCACTTCCATCGCGGCTGGCAGAACGACAATCAGCGCAAGCTCGTCCTAAACGCCATCGCCTGGGCCGCGCACGTCGAGGTCCCCGCAGGAGGCGTCAACTCAAGAACGCCCACCGACGATGAGATGAAGGCAAACCTCGATGAAAAGAAGAAATAGTCTGCCGGGTTCCGGCGTAACCTGGATGTCGAACGGGGAGTAAGCGGAACATGCAGACGCACTCAAGAGCGTATCTTGCTGCACTTATCGCCACTGCATGGATTGGCCTGAGCGCAACGGCGCGCGCCGAGTCCATCGAGTTCGTGGACAATGCGCCCGACGATTATGAATTCGCTGTTCTGGACACCATACCCGCAGGATTCGGCTCAGGTGAGTTCACGCTCGAGTTGTGGGTCAATCTGGACAATCGCTTTCCCATCAGCAACTTCAATCAAGGTGACCCGGAGCAACTGACCGACTGGTTCTCGGGCGATCCGCAACCGTACAGCTCGGGAGATTGGTGGTTTGCCGGAAATTTCTTGCTGGATGGGCACAACAACAACTTTTTTGAGGACGGTACCTTTAGCCTGCAGGTCTTTGGCGGCGGCCGCTTGCGGTGGCTCTTCGGCGATGGGACAAATGCTGGCCCGGGAGACGTGCGCGCGATTCAGGCCGACCCCGCCTCCAGTACGGGCAGCCTGCTCGACGGCGCCTGGCACCGCGTTACGCTCGTGCGCTTGTTCACCGGCGCGTCCTCCTCGACCCTTGAGTTATGGATCGATGGCGAACTCATCGATGCACAGGACACGCCGGCTCGCACGGACATGCGCATCTATTGGGATTCGTGGACAGGATTTCCGAGCGGGCAGGACGGCTGGTTCTTCGGCGCGGAGAAGCAGGCCGCGATCGGCATCATTTCACAGTATGAGGACTACAAAGGTTTCATCGACGAACTCAGTTTCTTTAACCGCGCGCTCACGCTACAGGAAATTGAATCAGGCATCGCGGATACCGTTGGCCTCGTCGGGTCGTTTTCCTTCTCCGAAGGTGCTGGTTCATTAAGCTGCGACGATCTCGACGGCTCGCCCTGCCTCCAACTCGTCAATTTTTCGACCGACCCCTGGAGCGCGGCCGACGCTCCGGGTGGTGGCGGAGGGGGAGGTGGCGGAGGAGGCGGGGGAGGGGGCGGGTGCTTCATCGCCACGGCCGCCTATGGTACTCCCTTGCATGAAGACCTGGATCGCCTGCGCGCATTCCGCGATCAGGATTTGCTGACGAACCCGTTGGGCGCGGCCTTCGCGGACGGCTACTACCGCGTCAGTCCGAGTTTGGCCGGCGCGCTTTCCCAGCATGAATTCGTTGCGGGTCCGGTTCGCGCAGCGCTCTACGCCATTGTCTCTCTATTTAGGCTCGGTCCGCGCGCGCATATGGCAATCGCGTTGGCTGCGATCGTACTGACCATGGCGGTCGTCGGCCGAGGCGTGATCCGCCGAGGGCGACGCTAGGCGTCCGGTCCCCGCATTGCACGCTCGATGAACTTCGGCCCCGACAGCGGGTTTCAATACCTGAGGCGGTACTCGGCCGAATTGTCGGTCAGGTGTCGTGACTCTAGCTTCGACCGAACAAGTGGAGGGAACTACGAATGCGCGAGTCATTTCATCTCGACGGGCGGTTCAGGTTCTTGCTTTGCGTCGCTACGATCCTGTGTGCGCTCGCTTTCCGATCCAACGCGGATGAGGCAACCGAAAAGGCAACGCAACCCAAAAACGTCGCAATACTAATCTTCAATGGCGTGGAAGTGCTTGATTTCGCTGGGCCCACCGACGTATTCACGCACGCACGAGACCCGAAGGGGCGGCCCGCGTTCAAGCTGTATGCAGTCGCCAAATCGATGGAGCCCATCACTAGCCAAGGATTCGTCAAGATTATCCCGAATTATACCTTTGCAGACTGCCCAAAGCCGGACATCCTCGTCATCCCCGGAGGTGGCGTCGGAGGTGTGGTGAGGGACGACGAGACGATGAAGTGGATCAAGAACGCGGGCGGGAAGTCCGAGAGGGTGTTGTCCGTGTGCACCGGGGCCCTCATTCTGCAGGCGGCGGGATTTCTGGACGGACAAAAAGCCACGACGCATTGGAGTGCCATCGAAACGCTGCGCAAACAAGCGCCGACTACGACGGTGCTGGAGAATGTGCGCTACGTGGACAACGGCCAGATTGTCACGTCGGCCGGGGTCAGCGCGGGAATCGACATGACCTTGCACGTGGTCGCCAAGCTTCTGGGTTTCGACGCCGCCGAAACCGCCGCGCGCGGCATGGAGTATGAGTGGAAACCGCGCGAGGAGTACCCGAAAGGATAACGAGAGCGTCGTCGGCGGCTGAGGTACTATCCGCCGAAGCGGTAAGCGGACTTCCTACGCGAGCGCGGCAAGCCCATTTCTTGCGTTCTCGATGAATTTCGGCACGCCGGTGTACGGATCTTCCTTGCCTTCGTATTCGAGTGCGACGTAGCCCTGGTAGCCGCCGTCGCTGAGAATCTTGAAGATGCGGGCGAAGTCGGCGGGTTCCTTGGATTTCGGCTTCGCGCCGGCCACGTCGATCTTGAGTTGCACGTTCACCGCACGCGGCGTGGCTCGCGCGATGTTCTCGTAGGGGTTATTGTCGAAGTTTCCCGTGTCGAGGTTGATCCCGAGCCATTCGTTGTCGATCGCGCCGGCGACTTCCATCAGTTTGTCCCCGGAGGTCGTCAGGTAGCCGTGGTTCTCGATGCCGAGAAAAATTCCCTGCGTGCCTGCGTAGTCCGCACAAACTTTTAGGCTTTCGATCGCCCAGGCGGTGGCTTGCTCGTCCGACACGCCCGCGTGCGGGTTTCCGGCGAAAACGCGGATGTGCGGCGCGCCCAAGTGCAGCGCGATGTCGATCCAATTTTTCACGTGCGCGATTTCCGACTTGCGCTTCTCCGCGTCCGGGTCGCAGAAGTCGTTACGGATCGCCGTGCCCGAGATGTCCAGCCCGAGCTTGTGGGCCTTCGCCCGGAGCGAGTGAACGTACGCGAGGTCCTCGGAGGTGAAGTAATAGCCGGTCGGCTCGACGGCGGTCAGGCCCCAGCTCGACGCCAGTTCAAAAAAATCCGCGAGCGTGATCTTGCCGGGTTTGCCGTCCTGCGGGAGGTATTGGCGCAGCGAATAGCCCGCGAGGCTCAGCTTCGGCTTCTGCCGCGTCGCGACGTCCGCCGCTTTCGCAGGCGTCGCCGTCCCAAGCGTTGCTCCGCCCACGAGCGCCGCGCTCGCCGCGATCCATTCCCGACGTGAGATCTGCATGTGTTTCGTCCTCCGGCGCACGACTATACCACCGGCGCTACAGCCGTGCTATCGTTCAAGATCGCGGAGCGTTTTCTATCCTTACACGACGACGAGGCATGCCACACGATGAAAAGTCCAAGACTGATTTTTCCAAGTGCTCTATTTATTTTCGCGATTTTTTGCCCGGCATCACAAGCGCAAGCCCAGGTCCTTGCTTCCGATCGTCTGTGGAAACCCGTCGCAGACGCGGTGTACTTGCAGGAAGTGGGGGAGAAGATTGCCACCGAGTCGCCGATCACCGAGATGGCGGTGTACGGCGACGCGTTGTACGCCGTGGTAAAAAGTCAGTTGTACCGCCTTGCATCGGGCGCGCTCGTCGGCGTGCCGGAAGCGCCGGATCGGGTCAGCCGCCTGAAGTCGCTCCGCGGATCTCTGTGGATTGCGACGAACGACGCCAGCTATCGCTTCGACGGCCACACCTACACCCGTGTTTTCGATCGGCCAATGGTCGATTTTTGCATTCACCTCGGCGTGGTGCACGCCGCGACGCGCGACGCGATCTTTCGTTTCGAAAACGGTGTGTTCGTGGATATCCGCCCGAAGACCGGCTATCTCGCAAACGACACGACCGTGATGATGGAGGACGGCTCGCAGGTGCTCGTCGATCCGGTCGAGATTGCACCGATTCAGCGAATCGGATCGTACAGTGAAACGCTATATATTCTGCGCAACGACGGCCTGGCCCTGCTCGATGGCGACAAATTCGTCACCGATCCGATCGACTGGGGCGCGCTCCCTTCGCCCCAGGTGCGCGACTTGCTCGTTCAAGGCAGCCGCGTGTACGTGACGACCGATCGCGGCCTCGGCGTATTGCGCGGGATGTCGATGACCGCGTTGCGCGGTGCGGATGGCCTGCCCTACGAAGACACGACTTGCCTCGCGCCGGGTTTCGACGGCGATCTGTGGATCGGCACGACGACGGGCGCGATTCGCAAGACGGAAGCGGACTACCACTATTTCGGCGCGCAGCACTGGCTCCCGGGCGACCATGTAAACGGGATCGCCGTGGGCGATCGGGTCGTCTACATCGCGACCGATGCCGGCCTCGGCATCATTCGCTACGAGCCCTACACGCTCGCGAAGAAGGCCGCGTACTTCGAGCGCGCGCTCGAGGAATGGGGCCAGAAGCGCCTTGGCTTCATCCACCAGCTTTACTGGTCCGACAAGGACAGCGAGTGGCTGCGCGAGATCAGTGACAACGACGGCGGCAACACGGCGCATTACCTCGCCGCAATGTCCTTCAAGTACGCCGCAACGAAGGACCCCGCGGCGCGAATCGAAGCGGACAACGCCTTCCAGGCGATGTCCTGGCTCGAATCGATCACGGGTTCGGACGGTTTTTTCGGGCGCTCGATCTGGGCGCTCGACGTCGACAAGGGCGAGCCCTCGCGCTTCGGCAGCGGCGGCCTCCCTGCGAAGTGGTACAAGACACCCGACGGAAAGTGGATGTGGAAAGGCGACACCTCGAGCGACGAGACGAACGGACACTACTTCGCCGTCTCGCTTTACCACGACCTCGTCGCCGACGAGACGGGAAAGAAACAGTCGGCGCGCCACCTCGCGCGCATCACGAGCCACATCATGAAAAACGGCTGGCTTCTGCGCGACATGGACGGCCAGCCCACCCGCTGGGGGCGCTGGGACCCGGAGTATCTCCAGCGGCCTTACGGTTTCGAGGCACGCGGCCTGAACAGCCTCGAAGCGCAGACCTACGTGTGGACGGCGCTCAAGCTGACCGGCGACGAAAAATTTCGCGACGGCTTGAAGCAACTGATCGCGTGGGGCTATCCGGAGTACACCCTGCGCCAGAAGCTCACCTTTCCGCCCGAGTCCGTCATCACCTGGGACGACGAACTCGCGTTCTGGTGCTACCACGCGATCCTGCGCTACGCGGACGACCCCAAGCTGCGCTCGATCTACCTGCGCAGCCTCGCCCGCAGTTGGGAAGTCATGCGGATGCAAAAACTTCCCTTCTACAATTTCGTCTACGGAGCCTTCACGGGCAACGATTGCGAGGTGGAGCCGTCGGTCCAGCACCTGCGCGAGTGGTCGCTCGACACGCGGAACTGGAGCTTTCACAATTCGCACCGCGCCGATCTCGCGCCCGAGACGGGCTACTCGACCATCGTCGGCGACAAGCGCGCGATGTCGCCCCGCGAAACGACGGCCATGTGGGGCAGCCGACCCGCGATCGAATACGACGGCGGCAACGGCGGACGCACGGTCACCCCGCCAATCGGCTGGCTCGAAGACTATTGGATGGGCCGCTACTACGGCTTCATCCAGCCGCCCGACACCAAGGACTCCGCGCTTACGACGATCCCCGACACGCCCATCGTCCATCGCGGCGCAAAGCCCTACGACGGCCCGCCGCGGCCGACGCCCAGCATCCCGACGAATGATGTGTCCTCCGCGGAGGCGGCGTCCACCGGCTTCGTGCAGTCCGACGGCTTGCGCATCCACTACAAGAGTTTCGGCCAGGGACCGCCGTTGATTCTCGTGTGCGGTTGGGGCGCCGACACCCACAACTGGATAGACACAGGTTGGATCGATGCGTTGCAGTCTTCGCGACGGGTGATTTCATTGGAGCCGCGCGGTCACGGGGAGAGCGACAAGCCGCACGACGCGGCGGCCTACAGCTACTCCGTGATGGCGCGCGACGTACTTGCATTGATGGACCAACTACATATAGCAAAGGCCGATTTCATGGGGTACTCGATGGGTGCGTTCATCGGCGCCTATCTGCTCGGCCATCACGCGGACCGCTTTGACCGGATGGTGCTCGGCGGCATCGGCGACGCGACCGAAGCGAGCAAGAACGCGAGTCTGGTCATTGCCGCGGCGCTCCGCGCGCCCGATGCCGAACACATTACAGATCCGCTCGGCCGCGCGTATCGCGCGTACGTAACGGCGAATCCCCGGAATGACCTCGAAGCGATGGCCGTTTCCGCGCTTCAGATGTGGCCGGAAGAATATCCGCTTGAGCTCGGCGGCGAGGGGCTCCGCCGTGCCGCCAATCGGGTCCTCATCGTGAACGGGGCCGACGATCATCCGTATGTGGACTCCGCCGGACGCTTGGCCGGTGCGATAAAGAACGCCCGCATCGTCACCATTCCCGGGGCCGACCATCTCAGCGCGGTTCCGCACCCGAAGTTCAAGGAGGCGGTGATCGAGTTCCTCGGCGGGCGCTGACGACGTTCGAGTGGCGCGCGAAATCAGCCTCTCAATCGACGGTGGGAGGAAGACGCACGGGACTTTCGCCGGATCGCAGGCTCGCCTGTACCGCTTGATCGAGTTTCTGCAAGAAGTTCGATCGATCCCGCTGGTCGAAGGGCGCCGGGCCGCCGGACATGACTCCGTGCTCGCGCATCTGCGACGAGAATTCGCGGTTTGCGAGCGCGCCGCCGATGGTGGTCTCGGTGAAGAGGTGACCCTTCGGGCTGAGGACGCGGGCTTTGTTTTTCAGGCAGCGCGCCGCGAGCGGGATGTCCGTCGTGACGACGACGTCGTTCTCGCGCGCGTGCTCGACGATCCAGTCGTCCGCTGCATCAAAACCGTCGCTGACAATCACGAGTTCGACGTTCGCGTCTTGCGGAATGCGCATCCACGTATTGGCGACGAGCGTCACCTTGAGTCCGCAGCGGCGCGCGACGCGGCAGACTTCCTCCTTAACGGGACAGCCGTCGGCATCGACAAAAATCTCAGGCACCTCGGGCCCCTCTGGTACACTCTCTGACCATGTCGAAGCCAAGCAACGGCCCCAAGAAAAACCGCCTGCCGCCCGGCGTCAACATTCTGCACGAGGACGAGCACATCTTGGTCGTCGAAAAACCCCACGGCCTGCTCACGATCGCCACCGAACAGCGCACATCCGGCACGCTCTACTCGAAACTGACCGAGTATGTCCGCAAGGGAACCGCCAAATCCAGGAAGCGCGTCTTCATTGTGCACCGCCTCGATCGCGACGCGTCGGGCGTCCTGGTGTTTGCGAAGACGCCCGAGGACAAGGCGGCACTGCAGGCGGGTTGGGAGAAGGCGCAGAAGCGGTATCTCGCGGTCGTGCGCGGGCGCATGCCAGAGCCGTCCGGGATCATCACGTCCAATCTGATCGAGACCAAGGCGCAACTCGTGCGCTCGACGCGCGACCCCAAGCAGGGTATGCTTTCGCGCACGGCCTACCGGGTGATCCAGGAGTCCGGCGATCTCAGCCTGCTCGAGGTCGATTTGCTGACGGGTCGCAAACACCAAATCCGCGTCCATCTCTCCGAGTTCGGCCGGCCGATCGTGGGTGACAAGAAATACGGCGCGAAGGGCGATCCCGAGAAGCGTCTCGCGCTCCACGCGAAGTCGCTCGCCTTCGATCACCCCGCCACGCATAAGCGCATGGAATTTGAAACGAAGATACCGTCGTTTTTTAAGCGTATCATGAACATGCCGACTGGCCCGGAGGTCACATGAAAACGACGTTGAACGGAGTTGAACAGAATTACATCGACGCCGGACAGGGCGTTCCTCTCGTATTTGTTCATGGTTTTCCTCTGAGTAGTGCGGCCTGGCAAAAACAGATCGATGCGTTTCAATCGACCCATCGTGTCGTCGCGTTGGATTTACGCGGTTTCGGCGGGAGCGAGGCCCGTCCCGGCGCGGTCGCCATGGCCCAATACGCATCCGATCTGCGCGAACTGATCACGCAACTGGGCTTGGGGCCCGTCGTGCTGGTGGGCCACTCGATGGGAGGGTATATTGCGCTCGCGTTCGCGCGTGAATTTCCTGCGCTTCTTCGCGGACTTGTGTTGGTCGGCACCAAAGCGGGAAACGACACTGTCGAAGTGGCGGCCGGCCGACGCACACCGCAGAACAAGTGAGGAACGAAGGCACCGCGGCGGTGATAAACCTTATGGCGCCCAAGATGCTCGGGCCCGATACTAAAGACCCGCGGGTGGCCGCCCAGGTGCGCGAAATGATGTCTGCGGCAAAGCCTGCCGGCATGGCGGACGCATTGCTCGGGATGGCGGAACGACCGGACTCGACGCCGTTTCTCAAAGCGATTGACATGCCCACGCTTGTCGTCGCAGGCAAAGCCGACGCCATTATTCCGCCTGCAGAGGCGGAAAAACTCACCCGAGATATCCGCGGTGCGGAGCTTGAGTTAATTTCGGGCGCGGGACATCTCGTCGCGTTTGAACACCCCGACGAATTCAATCGCGTACTGAAAGCGTGGCTGGCGCGCGTCGACAAGTCCAATTGAAGACACGCGCCAATCACTCGATCGCAGGCCGATCCTAGAGGCTCCAGCCCTTCCTGTACTCGTTCTGAACGAACTGATTCGCGTCGGGCGCGTTGGTGCACTTGAGGTTCGCCGCGTCCCACATGATTTTCTGCCCGGAGCGAATCGAGAGGTTGCCGAGCAGCACGACCTCCGTCAGCGGCCCCGAATAGTCGAAGTTCGAGAGCGCCGCGGCGGGATTGTTCGCCTTGCACGCCTCGACCCATTCCTCGTGCTGGCCCTTGGAGCGCGGCATCGACTTCGGCGACTGCTTGTAGTCCTTCATGCGCGAGGCCGGGAGCAAGCACGGGTCCTGCACGTTCTCGTCCGAGCCCATGATGACGCCTTCGTCACCGACGAAGAGCACGCCGCCGCTCTGGTTGCCCATCGGCCGGCCGTCTTCGAGTTCTTTTGGACGCGGCGGGCGGATGCCGCCGTCGTACCACGTCAGTTTCACCGCCGGTCGATTCCCTTTCGCGGGAAATTCGTAATGAATCGTCGACGCAAGCGGCGCGGTCTCGTTGTTCACCGGCGTCGAGCTCGCCTCGACGCTTGTGGGGTAGCCCAGGTCGAGCACGCTGTACGGCGCGTCGAAAAGATGGCAGGCCATGTCGCCCAGCGCGCCGCAGCCGAAGTCCCACCAGCCGCGCCACACGAAGGGATGGTACGCCGGGTGATAGGGCCGATCGGGCGCGGGCCCGAGCCAGAGGTCCCAGTCGAGCGTGTCGGGTTTCGCGGGCGAGTCCGCCGGCCGGCCGACGCCCTGCGGCCACCACTTCGCCGGACGGTCGGTCCACACGTGCACCTCGCGCACCGGGCCGATCGCGCCGTCGTTGATCCACTCGGTCACGAGGCGCAAGCCCTCCATCGAGTGGCCCTGGATGCCCATCTGCGTGACGACTCTG
>VFKU01000811.1 GCA_009885415.1 Rhodothermota bacterium | reverse complement strand
GTGGACCTTGGGGGAGATTCTTCGCTCCGCTCAGAATGACAAGATAGCGAAGACCGCATCGCGTTTTGCGGAGCGTGTGATGTGCTGAGACGGATCAAGCGGCGGGCCGCCGCTTCCACCTTACTCCCATTCGATCGTCGCGGGGGGCTTGCTCGTTACGTCGTACATGACGCGGTTGATGTGGCGGACTTCGTTGCAGATGCGGGTGGAGACGCGGGCGAGGACTTCGGGGGGGAAGCGGAACCAGTCTGCGGTCATGGCGTCTTCGGAGGTGACGGCGCGGAGGCTGCATACTTCTTCGTAGGTGCGTTCGTCGCCCTGGACGCCGACGCTGCGGACGGGGAGCAGCACGACGAGGGCCTGCCAGATGTCGCGGTAGAGCCCCGCGCGGACGATTTCGTCGATGAAGATCGCGTCGGCCTCGCGCAGGGTCTCGAGGCGCTCCTTGGTAATCGCGCCGACGCAGCGCACTCCCAGGCCGGGGCCGGGGAAGGGATGGCGCCAGACGATGTCGTCGGGCAGACCAAGCTCGCGGCCGAGCGCGCGGACTTCGTCCTTGAACAGCTCGCGCAGCGGCTCGAGGAGTTGCATGTTCATTTTTTCGGGCAGGCCGCCGACGTTGTGGTGCGACTTGATGGTGACGGAGGGGCCGCCGGTGGCGCTGACGGACTCGATGACGTCGGGGTAGAGCGTGCCTTGCGCGAGGAAGTCCATGTGGCCGAGTTTGGTGGCTTCTTCCTCGAAAATCTCGACGAAGAGCCGGCCGATGATCTTGCGCTTTGCTTCGGGCTCGGTGACGCCGGCGAGTTCATCGAGGAAGCGCTTCTCGGCGTCGACGTAGACGAGATTGATGTTGAAGTTGCCGCGGAAGACCTTCTGCACGAGTTCGGCCTCGCCTTTGCGCAGCAGGCCGTTGTTCACGAAGACGCAGGTGAGTTGGTCGGCGATGGCGCGGTGGATGAGCACGGCGGCGACGGAGCTGTCCACGCCGCCGCTGAGCCCGCAGAGGACGCGCTTCTTCCCCACTTTGGCGCGCACGCCCTCGATGGCGAGCTGCGCGAACTCGCCCATGGTCCATGAGGCATCGTGGCCGCAGATGGCGTGCGCGAAGTTGCGGTAGACGAGGCGGCCCTGCGGCGTGTGGACGACCTCGGGGTGAAATTGCAGGGCGTACATCTTCGCGGCGGGATTGGCGAAGGCGGCGAAGGGACAGTTGTCGGTCGTGCCGAAGACGTCGAAGCCGGCGGGGATTTTCGTCACGAGGTCGCCGTGGCTCATCCAGACCTGCGCGCGCGCGTCCATGCCGGAGAGCAAGCCGGTGGTGTCGCGGTGGTCGAGGTGGGCGATGCCGAATTCGCGCTTCGTCGCGGGCTCGACCTTGCCGCCGAGTTCCTGCGCCATGAGTTGCGCGCCGTAGCAAATGCCGAGGATGGGAATGCCGAGTTCGAAGACGCGCGGGTCGCACTTGGGCGCACCGGGCGCGTGGACGGAGGCCGGGCCGCCGGAGAGGATGATGCCGGCGGGCTTGTGCTTCTTGATCTCGTCGAGCGAGGCGTTGAAGGGCAAGATGAGACTAAACACGTTCGCCTCGCGCACACGGCGCGCGATCAGTTTCGAATACTGCGCGCCGAAGTCGAGGACGAGGATGGGGTTGGATTCGGGGTTGATCATATATATCTCAATATCGGCAATTTGGGGACTGCGAAGAGTTGATGTGGAGTCATTGCAGATCGTCAGCCGCGCGACAATTTGCCACCCACTCCTTCACTTCCTTGTTCCATTCTTCGTACGGCGTCTTCTCGGCTAAGTCATCGTAAAAGTTCAGTACTTCAGCAACTCGCCCTCTTTTCCAAAGCGCGTGGGCGAGACCGATGCGGACTTGATGAATGTTCCCCCAGTACGTCGACGCGATCAGATGCGAGCACGCGGCCTCTTCGTCGTTGCTTTCAAGCGCCAAATGGCCAAGTAGAACATGTGCTTTGTGGCAAATGTTTCCGGAAAACACATCGTCTTCGACAACATCCACCCTCCGCAAAGCGCGTGTTGCGAAGAAGCGAGCTGGCTTTCGACATTTCAACGACCACAAGAGCGACGCAAACTCAACGGCGAACATACCCTGGCCCATCTTTGTGTGAGTCAGAGTTGAAAGAAGTTCCCAGAAAAACATGAAGAACAGTACCGGGACAACAAATACCACCACCCAAACGGGATAAGGAACCAGCCCGCGGATTCTCTTGAGCAGACGCGTCATGTCAATGAGTATACCGCTGCCTGTCAAAGACCTCGGGTTGGAGAAACCGCTGCACGCGAAAACGCCGACGTGTTGCGCCCCGAAGTCGAGGACGAGGATGGGGTTGGATTCTGGGTTGATCATCGTTCGATAGTTCCGCGTCGAATCACCCTAGCACGCCCTTTCAGGGCTACCATTTTTTGCGGGCACGCTAACCCAGGGCGACGCTCGCTCTTGCTCGCTCTGCCCTGGGCTATTCTAGGACGCCCCTTCAGGGCTAACCCAATCCCGTGTCCGGGAACTTCGAGGGAAAAGTCGGGAGATCCGCTCGCAAAACGGGGGGGAGATTCTTCACTCCGCTCAGAATGACAAAAAGCGGCGAAATGACAAAATGGAGAAGCGATCGGGAAAGTGTCGATCCGTGTCATCCGTTGAATCCGTGGCGAAAGTCTTTCATCTCGGCATTTGGTAGTTGGGGGGTTCTTCGGTGATGGTGATGGAGTGCGGGTGGGACTCCTGGACGCTGGCGGCGCTGACGCGGATGAACTCGGCCTTGGTGCGGAGGTCGTCGAGGTTTTTGCAGCCGGTGTAGCCCATGCCGGAGCGGAGGCCGCCGACGAGTTGGGTGACCATTTCGGCGACGGTGCCTTTGTAGGCGACGCGGCCTTCGATGCCTTCGGGGATGTATTTTGCATCTGCGACAATGCCTTCCTGAGCGTAGCGGTCGCTGGAGCCTTTTTTCATTGCACCGATCGAGCCCATGCCGCGATAGGTTTTGAAATTTCGGCCCTGGAAGAGAATAACTTCGCCCGGAGCCTCTTCCGTTCCGGCAAATAGCGAACCGATCATCACGCAGTCGGCACCCGCGGCGATTGCTTTTGC
>VFKU01000430.1 GCA_009885415.1 Rhodothermota bacterium | reverse complement strand
TTTCCGGAGGCAATTCCTCATGTCCCTGTGGCGCGATCTCGTGAACGACCGGCTCAACACCCTGGACGCCGACCCCACCGACAAGCTCCTGCCGATGGGAGAGGCCGTGCGCAAGCACGTCCGCCCGGGCATGAAGCTCAACATCGTCGCGCTCCAGTCGCGCCCGAGCGCGCTCACCTTCGAGTTGTGCCGCGCTTTCGGAGGCAAGAGCCCCGGCTTCGAATACATCTCCAGCTCGATCGGCGCCACCGCGCTCGCCACCTTGCACCTCGGCCTCTTCAAAAAAATCATCGTGTCCTACGCCGGCGAGTCCTACCCGACCCCCGGCCCGAGCAAGGTCGTCCAACGCGCCATCGCCGCCGGACTCGACATCGAAAACTGGACCATGCTGACCATCTCGCAGCGCCTGCTCGGCGGCGCGATGGGCGTGCCGTGGTTCCCCACGCGCTCGCTCGCGGGCAGCAGCATCGCCGACGAACAGTGCGCGCGCGGAAACTACATGGAGGTTGACGACCCCGCCCGCCCCGGCGAGACCTTCGGCATGCTCAAGTCCTACCGGCCCGATATCAGCTTCGTGCACGCCTGGGCGGCTGATCGCGCCGGCAACGCGATCGTCTATCCGCCCTACGGCGAAAACGTCTACGGTCCCCTCGCCGCGCGCGAAGGCGTCATTCTTACTGCCGACCACATCGTCGACACCGAATTCATCCGCGACCACGCCCCGCTCGTCCGCATTCCCGCCGCGATCGTCCGCAGCGTCAGCCACGCGCCCTACGGTTGCCATCCCTCCGGCAACTTTGCGCAGACGATCGGCGAGTTCCGCGCTTACGGCAACGACTACGCCTTCATGCGCGCGAGCCGTGAGACGCAAGGCAGCCCCGAGCGCTACGACGCCTGGGTGAAAGAATGGATCCTCGGCGTGAAAGATCACGAAGAGTACCTGCGCAAGCTCGGCAAGGACCGCATCGAATATCTCCACAAAATCGGCGCGGCCGACGGCTGGCGCGCGGAACTCGAAAAATTCGCGAAGGACCTCGACACCGAGCGTCCCGCGAGCCCGATCGAAAACATGATCGTGCAGGCCGCCCGCGTCGTCGCGGCGCGCATGCAGGCCAAGGGCCTCAAGACCGTCCTCTCCGGCGTCGGCCAGGCCACGCTCATGGCCTGGCTCGCCGCGCACGCGCTGCGCAAGCAAGGCGTCGAAATCACCATGATGGCCGAGACCGGCATCTACGGCCACGACCCGCGCCCCGCCGATCCCTTCGTGTTCAACTTCTTCAACCTGCACACGACGACGGTATTGACCGACATCTTCGAGACCCTCGGCCTGCACACCGGCGGCGCGGCCAACCAGTGCCTCGGCACCTTCGGCGCCGGCGAGATCGATCGCTTCGGCAACGTCAACTCCACCAAGAGCGCCGACGGCTCCTTCATCGTCGGCTCCGGCGGCGCGAACGACATCGCGACGGCCGCCGTCGAGTCCGTCGTCGTCGCGCAGCAGCGCCTGCAAACCTTCGTCGAGCGCGTCGAATACATCACCAGCCCCGGCAAGCGCATCTCGGCGCTCATCTCGACCATGGGCCGCTTTGAAAAACGCGGGGGAGACGAGTTCATCCTCACCGGCTACTTCGGCATGGAGGGTCTCAGCCGCGAAGAAGCCGTCCGCGAAATCAAGGACCGCTGCGGCTGGGAGCTGCAAGTCGCCCCCGATGTCGAAGCGCTCGCACCCGCCACCGCCGAAGAACTCGCCCTACTCCGTATGTTCGACCCCGAGCGCTTCTTCCTCGGCAAAGCAGCAGAAACCGTACAAGTCGCTGTCCCCGCGAAATAGCAAGCAGCGCCGATCGCCCAAACGTAGCGCCGCCGTCCCGGCGGCAAATGTGGATCGCCACCTACGTGCGCGACCTCCTGCGACGATCAGTTTAGATTTCGCGTCCAATGGCTTCGCGCCAACACGCCGCCCACATCTTCGGGTGCCACCCCTAAGCTGTGCTTAGGGGTGGTTTCCGGAGAAAGGCCGTTCATCCGCGAAAGCCACGCCTAAGCGCAGCTTAGACGTGGCACCCGTTTTAGGGGAGTATCGCGACTACCCGCGCAGGCGCGGCGCTCGCACCCTTGATCTTCAGCGGAAAGCACGCGACCTGAAAGCCCGTCGCCGGCAGCGCCGCGAGATTCACCAGCCGCTCAATCTGCGAATACCCAAGGTCGCACTGATGCGCTTCCCAAAAAATCCCCGGCTGATTTTTCTGCACCGCCTCCGCCGCTTGCAGATGCAGCGGGCGGTCCCATCCCCACGCGTCGATGCCCATCACACGCACGCCGCGCTCATACAACCACCGCGTCGCCTCCGCCGTCACCCCGCAGCCATGCGCCATGTAGTCCGGCTGGCCGTAGTAGCGATCGCAACCCGTCTGCACGAGCACGATATCGCCCGGTTTGAGCGTGTGCTTCGCAACCGCGAGCGCTGCCTCCACGTCCGCCGCCGTCATCGCGTCGCCGTCGGCCTTGTGCCGCATATCCAGCTTCACGCCATCGCCGAAAAACCACTCCAGCGGCAACTGGTCAATCGTCTGCGCGGGTTTTCCCTGAATGCGGCTGTTGTAATGCCACTGCGCATCGACGTGCGTGCTGCCGTGCGTGTTCAACTGACGAATCGTCTCGACCGCCCAGCCCTCGCCGTCCCGCAACAGCGCCCGCGG